>CAILUR010000167.1 GCA_903837445.1 uncultured bacterium
AAAGAAAAAAATGAAAATATAGGCGCACAAGATATGGGTATGGAAATTAGTGAAGAAAAAAGTTTGCGTCCGAAGAAACTGGATGAGTATATTGGGCAGGAAAAAGTAAAAGAAAAACTTAAAATTCTTATGGAAGCGGCAAAACAAAGAAAAGAACCGATTGAACATATTTTATTTTATGGACCTCCTGGGTTGGGAAAAACCACGCTTGCGCATATAATAGCAAATGAAATGGGAGTAAATTTAAAAGTCACGGCAGGTCCTGTCATAGAAAAAGCAGGAGACTTAGCGGCAATCATAACTAATCTGGAAGAAAACGATGTACTTTTTATTGATGAAATTCACAGGCTTAATCACGCTGTGGAAGAAATTATGTATCCTGCTATGGAGGACTATGCGCTTGATTTACTGATAGGCAAAGGGCCTTCGGCAAAAACCTTTCGTGTAAATCTACCGAAGTTTACTCTCATTGGAGCGACTACCCGCGCCGGACTTATCACCTCGCCCTTGCGCGACAGATTTGGCGCCACCTATAGGCTCGATTTTTATGAGCCACAGGAGCTAAAACAAATTCTCACTCGGACAGCACAGGTCTTGGGAGTGGAGGCTGATGGCGAAGGCATAGAAGAAATTGCCCGCCGGTCTCGTGGCACTCCGCGCATAGCCAATCGACTTTTAAAAAGGGTGCGTGATTTTGCACAGGTCAAAGGGAATGGAAAGATAGATAAAAAATCAGCAATCGCAGCGCTCAAAATGCTCGAAGTGGATGAAATGGGGCTGGATAATATGGATAAAAAAATACTGACAACTATTATGAATAAGTTTAAAGGCGGGCCAGTGGGCTTGGATACTATAGCCGTGTCCGTGTCGGAAGAACCGGGCACCATAGAAGATGTACACGAACCGTTTTTGATACAGATAGGGTTTTTGCAAAGAACTCTTTCTGGAAGAAAAGTAACGCATAAAGCATATGCGCATTTTGGAATTACTCCGGAGAAAACAGATGCGCAGGGAAACCTTTGGTAAACCAAAATAAAGCAACGCGGCTAAGAGTCGCGGCTTTTATTCTTAATTCCAAAAACGAATTGCTTTTGGTAAAACACGAAAAAAATGGCAGAAGTTATTGGCTTTTACCAGGCGGCGGAGTGGAGTTTGGGGAAAGCTTAAAACAGGCGCTAAAAAGAGAATTGAAGGAAGAACTTTCCATAGAAAAATGTAAACTTGAAAATATAGTTTTTGTGAATGACACCCTCTACCCAGATAAAAGCCGCCATATCTTAAATATCAATTTTAGAGTGAGGGTGGCGGGGAGCGGAAGTTTTAAAGTAAAACCTGACAGGGTACTTAAAACAGCTGAATTTATTAACAAAGAAAAATTCAAAAAAATACTTTTTTATCCTGGAATTAAAAAAAATATTATAAAAATGTGGGAAACAAAGTTTATGAAAAATGAAGGATATGTGAGGACTAGTTTTAAACCTTAAAATATGGTAAGTGCGAAAAGAGAAAAATGAAAAAAAATAAAATATGGTTGGTAGTTTTAGCGCTTTCAGTAGTGTATGTTTTTTGGTCGGGCTATATTGCTATTTCCCTCGCGGTCAAAACAATTCCCCCTCTCATTATGAACGGCTCACGGTTTGTGGCATCCGGCATGATACTTTTTTTTATTGCTGTCATAAGCGGACAAAAACTGCCCAGTAAAAAAGAAATAATAAACGCTTCTATAGCGGGGATTCTATTGTTTTTCGGAGGGACAGGGCTTGTGGCTATGGCTATGACTAAAGTTAGTTCCAGCATATCTGCAATTGCTATTTCCACTGTGCCTGTGTGGGCTGTGCTTATTATAGGGTTTACAGGGAAGTGGCCGAATAAATACGAATGGACAGGAGTTGCGGCAGGAATATGTGGGATTGTGTTATTAAATTTTGAAAATGAAATGCAGGCAAATGCAAGCGGCGCAATATTACTTATTTTGGCATCTGTGCTTTGGGCGGGTGGTTCGGTGGTGGCCGCTACTTTTAAAATGCCAGAAGGAATAATGGGCAACGCTGTGGCAATGCTTGCCGGAGGAATTGTAAATTATATTGCGGCTGTGTTTTTAGGAGAAAAAATGATAGGTATGCCATCTGCCGCCTCACTCGCTGGAATTTCTTATCTGATTATTTTTAGCGGAGTTATAGGTTTTTCTGCTTACATTTGGCTTTTTAAAAATACCAGTCCTGCCTTGGCGACAAGTTATGCATATGTAAATCCCATAGGGGCGATTTTGATAGGCGTGGGCGTCGCAGGTGAAAAAATATCATATCACGGTTTATTAGCGTTGGTGGCAATTTTAGTGGCTGTGGTTTTGGTCGCGTATGGACAAAAAAAGGGATTTAATAAAAATAAAGTATAGTAAGAATTCAGGGCTATAAGACTATGAAGTTTGTGTTCACAAAACTTTAATTTTCCTATTTTATATGGTATTTATGCTATTTCCTAACTAAAAAGGGGTTTGAACTGCGCTTTGTTTTTTATTGTAAAACCCTTATGTTTGTATTATAATTAATGCGTTAAATTTTAATCCGCATAAAAATACGGGAACAATTGTATTTAATGGTTGTTTCAGAAGGAAAATAATAATGAGAAAAGGGAAAATTAAAATAGATGAAAACCGCTGTAAAGGGTGCAAGTTGTGCATTCCTGAGTGCAAAGTGGATGAAATCCGTATGAGTACTAAGTCTAATAAATACGGGTACAATATCGTTGAGTTTAGAGCGGCAAACAGATGTAATGCCTGTACACTTTGCGCTATTGTGTGCCCAGAAGCGGCTATAGAGGTTTTTGAGTTGCTGGAGGATGACAAATGAACGGAAATGGAACTGTGTTTATAAAAGGAAATCACGCTATTGTGGAAGCGGCACTTGATGCAGGGTGCAGATTTTATGCGGGATATCCTATCACCCCACAAAATGAAATTCCGGAATATATGTCAAAAAGAATGCCAGAAGAAAAAGGCGTCTTCATACAGGCTGAAAGCGAGCTTATTTCAATAAATATGGTGTTCGGTGCGGCAACTACTGGTGCGCGTGCTATGACCACTTCTTCCTCACCTGGGATGTCTTTAATGCAGGAAGGAATATCCTATATGGCAGGAGCGGAGCTACCTGGCGTGCTTGTAAATGTAATGCGCGGTGGACCAGGACTGGGAAATATTTCTCCTTCACAATCGGATTATTATCAGGCAGTAAAACCAGGGCACGGTGATTTTCATATGATTACTCTGGCACCGTCCAATCTGCAGGAAATGTATGATTATACTTTTGATGCTTTTGATCTCGCTGACAAATATAGAAATCCCGTAATGATATTGACGGATGGACTTCTGGGGCAAATGATGGAATCTATGGATATGAAACATGATAGAAAACCACTTTATCCAGATGCAAAAAAAGAATGGGCCTTGACTGGCGCTGTCGGTAGAAAAGGGCAGAGAATAGTTTCTCTTTTAATGGATCCGGGAGTACTTGAGGCACATAATATAAAACTCGGAAAAAAGTGGAAGACCATGATAGAAAATGAAAGAAAATATGAGCTCTTTAATGTAAATGAAGAAACGCAGTATCTGATAGTGGCATTTGGGTCTATGGCGAGAATTTCAAAAGGCGCTATGAAACTTATGAAGGATTTGAAAATAGGTTTGTTCAGACCCATAACGGTGTGGCCGTATCCCTACGAGGAATTAAAAAAAGCCGCGGCGGGTGTGAAAAAAGTTTTTGTGTTTGAAATGAATCAAGGGCAGATGTTAGATGATGTAAAAATAGGTCTTGAAGGCAGTAAACCTGTGGAGTTTTTTGGACGCGCTGGCGGCGGAGTCCCCATGCCAGAAGAACTTTGTGATTTTATAAATAAAAATAAATAAGTTTAGTATTTTTTTACCACGCGTGTTTTACGCGAGAAGGAGAAAGTATGAAAGAAAAAGTTTTATACAAAAGACCAGTGGCATTGAGCGAGAAACCTTTTTCGTATTGTCCTGGGTGTACGCATAGCACTATACATAAACTCATTGCAGAAATAGTGGACGAACTTGGAATCAGAGAAAAAACCATAGGGGTTGCGCCTGTAGGGTGCGCTGTCTTCGCATATGATTTTTGGAACTTTGATGTGACTGAAGCGGCACACGGCAGAGCGCCTGTGGTGGCAACAGCAATAAAAAGAATTATGCCAGAAAAAGTGGTCTTTAGTTATCAGGGCGATGGAGATTTAGCCTCTATAGGAATGGCAGAAATAATTCATACCGCTAACCGTGGAGAAAATCTTACAGTGATATTTATTAATAATACAAATTATGGAATGACTGGCGGACAAATGGCGCCGACCACTCTTGCAAAGCAGGTGACCACGACCTCACCTCTTGGAAGAGATGTGAAGACCAGTGGATATCCTATAAGAATGAGCGAACTTTTGCTACCTTTGCAGGGAGTAAAATATATTGAAAGAGTAAAAGCCACAGATGCCATATCGATTATCAGGACAAAAAAAGCTATAAAAAAGGCCTTTATGAATCAAATTACACATGTAGGTTTTTCTTTTATTGAAGTCCTTTCAAATTGTCCCACAAACTGGAAAAAAGACCCTGTGGAATCGAACAAGTGGGTAGATGAAACTATGGCAGAGTTTTTTCAAATAGGAAAAATAAAAGATATACAGTAATAATATTTTTTTACTGCAGAAAAAATAAACGCAAAGATTGAACGGAGCTAAAATGAACGAGAATATAATTATAGCGGGTAGTGGAGGACAGGGAGTTTTAACTCTCGGACTTTTCTTGGCGCAGGCCGGGTTAAAAGAGGGGAAAAAAGTTACTTGGCTTCCCTCATACGGGGCAGAAAAACGCGGGGGGTTTTCTTTTTGTAGTGTGGTGATATCGGATGAAGAAATTTTTTCACCCTTGGTGGCGTATCCGGACACCCTGTTGCTTTTTGACCAACGCGCGGCAGAAGCATATAAAAATAGCGTGACTGAAAAAACCTTTGTCATAGAAAATACTTCTCTAATAAAAAATGATGTGGTGCTGACAGGCAGAAAAACGCTTATTCCTGCCACAGACATAGCCACCTCTATGGATTTTGTTAAAGCCGCTAATATAGTTATGGCGGGGGCTTATTTTGGTGCCACTGGAAAGTTTTTACAGACCACTGGAGAACAGGTAATGGGGGAAATGTTAAAGGGTAGAAATTCCCATGCGTTTGAAAAAAATCTCAAGGCCTTTTCGGAAGGGATGAAGTTTATAAAAAATCCGGCACTTGTTGCAGGGGTAGCTTTTATTAAAAATCTGCGGCTACTTAAAAAGAAAAAATGATTAAACCGAGGAAAGCAAAGACAAAAGATGCAATGTATATACAAGCGCTTTTGAAAAAGTATAGTGTTGAGGGGGACCTTTTGATAAGGTCTCTTGAAGATATATATCGGAATATTAGAGATTTTTATGTGCTTTCGGACAGCCGAGGGGTGCATGGCGTAGTGGCCTTGCATGTGTACTGGGAAGATTTGGCTGAGGTGCGTTCTTTTGTGGTGGATAAAAAATACAGGGGAAAAGGGTTGGGAGAAAAACTTGTCGAAATGACGCTCAAAGAAGCAAAGCACTTGGGCGTAAAAAAAGTTTTTGCACTGACTAAAATACCAGAGTATTTCAAAAAAAAAGGATTTAAAAATACCTTGCGTAAACACTTGCCACAAAAAATATGGAAAGATTGTTTGGCCTGTCCAAAGTTTACGAACTGTGATGAAACCGCTGTGATTAAAAACATATAAAGAGAGTTGAAATACCGGGACTCTCAACGCCGGAATAAAAGAGGCTTTAGTAAAAATCATGAAAGAAACCCGCAAAGCGCTGTCGCTAAATTTTGAAGTGGTAATCAAACAGGATGAACATAAGTTTATAGGGGAATGTAAGGAACTTCCTGGGCTTGTCGTAAGTGGCAAGGACAAGGCGGAAGTAATCCGAGGCATAAAAGCCGCTATCCCTTTATATTTACGATATGTGCCAAAAGAATCTTTTATCCCTGTTTTTGAAAACCCTTTAATCCCAATCGTATACAATTTTGAAGAATTTAACGGTAGTCTGTATGCCTCAACAAATAAGGACTCTGTGATAAGAACTATTACAGGAGATGTGGGGGCCTGGGAGACAATTACTGTCACGGATATTTTCGCGCCTTATTATAATCCACCAGCTGGGACTACTAAAAGTTTTGACAATGAATTGCTGGGCGACTATACTCCGCAGATTTACTGTATGAAGGCCTTTAATGATTTGGGGACCCCTAAATTATTTTGTGGGACAAACGCAAGCGGCGGTATTTACGAAACCCTTGATGGAAAAGTTTGGTCACTTTCTTTTAATAGCGGGGAAGCCAGAATCCATTGTCTGGAAGCTTTTAAAGGCAGATTGTTTGCCGGCACCAGCACTGAAGGCAAAGTATATTCATATAATGGCAATCACTGGGTAGTGGCCTTGACTACGCCGGAACTGGCGATAACTACTATGGGAATTTTTAGGGATTATCTATATGCGGGCACTTATCCAGACGGCGTAATTTACAGGACTGCTGATGGAATAAATTGGCAGAAAGTTTTTGATACAAATCAGTCTTTTATTAACGATTTTTGTACATATAAAAAACGGCTCTATGTCTCCACCTCCAAAGCATCTGGGGGGCTTGTGTTAATGAGTGAGGACGGCATTAATTGGATAGAAAACTTTTTCTCTGAAAAGGATGTAAATTTTTATAAGTTTGCTGTGTTTTCAAATAGTCTTTATTTAAGTACTGGGGACAACGGGAAAATATACAAGACCTTGGATGGGGACAAATGGGAAATGGCTTTCCAAACAGATGAAGAAGATGTTCGGGCACTGCGAGTGTTTAATGGCTATCTTTATTTTGGGTCGTCGCCTAAGGGAAGATTGTTTAGAACTACTGTAAGCAATACCCCTCCACCAAAAATTACAAATGTGGTGGTACAGGAGGTGTCTTCACACAGCGCCCTTATTACCTGGGAAACAGATAGGGAATCAAAAACTATAGTAGAATACGGGCTGGATGAGATATATGGAAATAATATAGTAAATGAGCGACTGCATACAAAACATAGAATCACCTTAAATAATTTAAAATCACTTATGACCTATCATTTTAGAATACTTACATATTCGGATATTGGAAGTTTTTCCGGAGTGCTGGAAGATTATGATTTTACTACCTCGGCAGCTGTGACTCCAGTAATTTCTTCTTTGACGCATGCGGACGAAAAAAAATGGTATAACTCATCTGAAGCGGATGTGTTTTGGGGAATGCATACAGAGGTAAAACAGTATTTGTATCTTGTAGATACAAATCCAGAAACAGTGCCGGACCCAGCGCAGTGTTCTGTGACAGTAAAAGATGGGGTAACAATAAAAGGAATTGAAGATGGCACCTGTTATGTGCATTTGCTTGTAGAAGATAAGGCTGGAAACATTAGCCAAACAGTGTCACATTTCAGATTAAATATAGACACTTACGCAGCTCCTCCTGCAGTCTTTTCAAGCACTCATCCCAAAGGCGAGAAATGGTATGTAAACAATAAACCTATTATTTTTTGGGAAACTCCTCACGATTTTTCGGGAGTAGAAGGGTACCTATATCAATTTGATGAAATGCCTAATACCTTGCCAAATGATAAAACAGGAACTTTTACAAAAGATACAATAATGAAATTTACTGCTACTGAAGACGGAGTAAAATATTTTCATATAGTTTCAAAAGATAAAGCGGGAAACACAGGTACGAAAGCCTCTCATTTTAGAATTTCTATTGACACTTGCGCATTGCCTCCTGTGATAAGTTCAAAAACACATCCAGAAAAAGAGTCCTGGTATAATAAACCCGATGCGGAAATGACTTTTGCCAAGACCTCTGACCTATCAGGAATAGAAGGGTTTTTTTATACTGTAGATCAGCGACCAGATACTGTTCCTACTGAAACTAACTGGGTATATACCACAGCTACTAATATTGAAATTCAGGGGAAACCGGATGGGACTTGGTTTGTGCATGCTAGGTCAAAAGATTATGCAGGAAATATTTCAACGGATGCTGCCCATTTTAAATTTAATATAGACACGATGGCCTTGCCACCTCATGTTGTATCGGTATCGCACCCAGATATATCAAAATGGTATACTGCAAAAAAAGCGCAGTTCAAGATTACTGCCCCTGAGGATGCCGCTGGAATTGAGGGGTATTATTATGTGTTGGACAATAATGCCAGAACTATTCCCGATGCTTCTGCCACTTGGGTAGAAAATGAAACTATTTTTTCAGGGGAACTTCAGGATGGCGAGTGGTACTTGCATGTAGTGTCTAAAGATCGCGCCACGAACATTGGGACTCAGGCAGTTCACTTAAAAATAAATATTGATACCACGGCAAAGACCCCAAAAGTTTATTCCAATACTCATCCGGACCAAGAAATTTGGTATAACAATGCTATGCCTCTTTTGGCTTGGGAAACACCGGAAGACCGCTCAGGAATAGAGTGTTATTATTACACTATAGATAATAAGACAAACACAGTGCCCAATAAAGATATTTCCGAGAGGACCACTTCAAACCAGCTTGCTATGCCAATGCTCGCGGATGGAATCTGGTACTTTCATATTGTTTCGAAAGATAAAGCTGGAAATGTCGGCTGGGAAGCGGCGCATTATAAAATGAAAATAGATACGCGAGTGGACGCCCCAAAAGTAGAGTCCGCGACACATCCTGAAAAAGACAAATGGTATAATACTCCGCGCGTAAAACTTTCTTGGAATGTGCCACAGGATTTATCGAAAATAAAAGGATTTTATTATCTGTTGTCTAAGGAAAAACATTTTAAAATAATTCCGGGAATTGCCACTTTTACGGACACGAAAGAAATTGAACTGTATATTGAAGAAGAAGGCACTTATTATTTTCATATAGTATGTGAAGATAATGCGGGCAATATAGGTGAGGAACCAGAGATTTATGAAATAAAAGTGGATTTGAAAGCGGTAGCCCCGGCAATAATTTCTTCCACGCATCCCAACTCTGATAGGTATTATGCTGCAGTAAACCCGGTCTTTATAATGGATAAAATAGATGACATTTCTGGGTATGAGGGGTTTTATTATTTAGTGGATAAGAATCAAGATACCTTGCCTGACAAAAAAAATGCAAAGTGGACAAAGGATACCACCATAAAAATAAATGAGAAATTGGACGATGGAGAATGGTATTTTCATGTAGTCATGAAAGACAAAGCTGGGAACTTGGGGACGACCGCTGCAGTATATAAATTTAAAATTGAAACAAAAGCTCCAGAGACCTACATAAAACCCTTAGGAAAATTTCAAAATACTGAGACCTTTGATATGCAATGGGAAGGCGAAGACCAAGAATCTGGGATTTCGTGTTTTACGGTGGAGTATAGAGAAGGTGAAAAAGGGAAATGGAAAGTATGGCTTGGTGAGACAAAAGTTCGCAATGGTAAATTTCACGGAGAAGACGGGATTATTTACTTTTTTAGGATAAAGGCAAAAGACAATGCCGGTAACTGGTCTGAATATATTGAAGATACTGATATAAAAACCACTGTAGATGCTTCACCACCATCAGCGGTAATTCAGATAGTGGCGCGTCCTGGGAAGAATGGAAAAATAGACCTCGAGTGGAATAAGACACTTGATGGGATAAGTGGCGTGGCTTTTTATAGGATTTATAGGTCGGCCGTCTCTGGGCAGTTGGGAATGCAGATAAATGATGATGGCAGTGGGTTGGAGACAAAGTTTACCGATGAATCCCGCGAACTGGAAGATGGCATAATTTATTATTACACAGTCCGCGCCGTGGATAATGTTGGAAATGAACGCGAGAGCGGAAATAAACAGGCGCTGGTCATATGCGATTGTGTCGCTATGCCACCGGTCGCAAAATCCATTACGCATCCCATACAGACAGAGTGGTATAACAATAATGATATAAAATTGAAGTGGGAGACCCCGCTGGATGCCACAAAAGTAAATGGATATTTTTATATTTTTGACCAAATGGCGAGTACTGTCCCAAATGAAAAAACAGGCAGCTGGCATGTTGCTAATGAAATAGATTTTACAAAGACCACGGATGGGACTTGGTATTTTCATATTGTGTCAAAAGATGAGGCGGGAAATATATCGGAGGAAGCCTCTCATTACCAAATAAATATAGATACCTCAATTCCTAATCCGCCAGTGGTGACTTCGTTGACGCACCCTGATTTTAATCAGTGGTACAATAACAATTCACCTTCTTTTTCCTGGAGTACGCCTTCGGATCAGGCAGGGATAGAAGGCTACTATTATATTTTTAATCAGATAAAAGATACACGCCCGGATATTATGACCGCCAGCTGGACAAAGGGAACTATGGCTTCTTTTGTAGAAGTCCCAGATGGCGTTTGGTATATGCATATTGTGGCAAAAGATAATGCCGGAAATACTTCAACGGAAATTTCGCACTTTATGGTAAATGTGGCAATGACCACGCCACCGCCCCTTGTGTTTTCTTCCACGCATTCAGATGAGGAAAAATGGTACCGTGGTCGCGAAGCAAAAATACAATGGAAGGCCAGGGAATATGTAAATGACATAATCGGATATTATTATGCTTTTGATCAGAATGAAAATACTATCCCAGCGCCACGCAATAATAAAACAATGGAAACAGCTATGACCTTTAATGATCTCGTGGATGGCACTTATTACTTTCATATAGTCGCGGTAGATAAAGAAGGAATCATAGGAAAAACTAAAACGACTTTTAGAATAAGAATAAAGACAAAAGTAAAACTTAAAGGGACTATTACCCAATCAAATGGCATTATGCCTTTGCCAGGCGCGGGGATTGAAATAATGAGGGAAGACGGAATGCCTCTGGGAACAACGGTGTCTGATAAAGACGGGGACTATGAGATAGATAATCTACCTGTCGGCAAAGTGAGAGTCAAAATTAATGTAAAAAATCTGCCTGCTCAGATGATAACTGGGATTGATTTAAAAGAAGATGAACAGGAAAAAGTGCTCAATGTGTCGAGTGAAATATTTGCTATGTACGATAAACCTTCTGAAAAAATTCTTTTTAATTATTTTATTCCAGAAGTGGGGCTAGTGACTATAAATACATATACGGAGACAGGAAAACTGCTGAACAAAATAGAAGAGAATAAAAATGGTATGGTGTATAATAATACTTATTGGGATGTGTCTGCGCTGGAAGATGGGCAATACCGGTTTCAAATAACCTCAAAAGGCGCGCAGACCGGGAAGATTACCAGATATGCTATAAGAAAGATAAAAAAAGGATAATAACTTTAATTAAAGGAGACTGATATGAGCGTGATATGTAAAGCCTGTAGTACGGAAAATCGTGATGATGCGAGGTTTTGTGCTATTTGTGGCGTGCCTCTTCCTGCAAAAAAAGAACCGGAACAATATCAACAACAATATCCTAAAACAGAGACAAAGGTGTCTGGGAAATTTTTAGCATATGTTATTATAACACTGCTAGTG
>CAILUR010000168.1 GCA_903837445.1 uncultured bacterium
AGGACCAGAAGTAGTAGCAGAAGGGTTAAAAGTTTTAAAAGTAGCCGGAGAAAAATATGGCGTAAAACTGAATCTAACAAATTATGATTTTGGCGGCGAGCGGTATATGAAAACAGGAGAACTGCTTCCAGAATCAGGGATAGCGGAACTTGGAAAACAAAGTGCGATATATTTGGGAGCGATAGGGCATCCTGAAGTAAAACCTGGAATATTAGAACTTGGAATACTTTTGAAATTGCGTTTTGCTTTGGATCAGTATATCAATTTGAGACCAGTAAAACTTTATCCTAATGTGGACACTCCGTTGAAAGATAAAGGACCAGACCAGATTGACTTTGTGGTAATTAGAGAAAATACAGGTGGCATATATACTGGTATGGGAGGCGTGAGCCAAAAAGGGACACAGAACGAGATTGCCACGCAGCTTATGGTATATTCAAGACCTGTAGTGGACCGCTGCTTGAAGTATGCGTATGAACTTACAAAAAAGAGAAATAAAAAAAATATGCTCACTCTCGTACACAAGTGTAATGTTTTGACTCATTGTGGAGACCTTTGGGTAAGAGCGCATAAGGAAATGGGCGACAAGTTTTATCCTACCATAAAGCAGGACTATGCACATGTGGATGCAACTACTATGTGGTTTGTAAAAAATCCAGAGTTCTTTGATGTCATTGTCACTGAAAATTTGTTTGGGGATATTATTACGGATTTGGGCGCCATGATACAGGGCGGGATGGGAATAGCGGCAGGCGGAAATATAAATCCTGAAGGCGTTTCTATGTTCGAACCGATTGGCGGCTCAGCTCCGAAATATACAGGTAAAAATGTTATTAATCCTCTGGCGGCAATTGGTGCCGCGGCAATGATGATGGACACGCTGGGAGAAGAAAAAATGGCAGCCTCTATGGAAAACGCCATACTTGAGGCCTTGAAGACAGGGCAAATTAAAAGTATGTCGGCAGGTAAAATGGGAATGGGCACGAGAGAAGTTGGAGATCTTGTCGCAGGTTTAATTAAATAAAATATTTTAAATTTAATATAAATAAGTAAAAGGAGTTTTTAAATGTCAAAGCAATATAATGTAGCAATAATGGGAGCGACAGGTGCTGTAGGCGAAATTATGAGAGATATTCTTGAGGAAAGAAAATTTCCACTAAAGGATATAAAGTTTCTTGCTTCCGAAAGGTCTAAAGGCAAAAAAATGAAGTATCAGGGCAGAGAAGTGGAAATAGAAGTGTTGAGTCCTGAATCTTTTAAGGGTGTGGATATTGTGCTGGCTTCTGCAGGCGCCTCTGTCAGCAAAGAATATGTGAAGCATATAGTGGATGCGAAAGCGTTGATTATAGACAACTCTTCGGCTTTCCGTATGGACGATGATGTGCCCCTCGTAGTCCCAGAAGTAAATCCTGAAGATATCCGCTGGAATAAAGGCATAATTGCGAACCCAAATTGTTCGACTATTATTATGCTTGTCCCGATAAAACCTTTGCACGATGTTGCAAAAATAAAAAGAATAGTGGTGTCCACATATCAGGCCACCTCTGGCGCAGGCGCAAAAGGAATGGCAGAACTTGAACAACAGACCCGCGATTGGGCGGCAGGAAAAGAAATTAAAGTTGACAAGTTTGCATATCAGATACTCTTCAATTTGATTCCACATATAGATGTGTTTTTTGAAGATGGCTACACTAAAGAAGAAATGAAAATGGTAAAAGAGTCGCAGAAAATTTTGCACGACCCTTCTTTAAGAATAACCGCGACTACAGTGCGCGTCCCAGCACTTCGCTCACACTCTGAGTCCATTAATATTGAAACAGAAAGAAAACTTCATGTGAAAGAAGTAAAAGAACTTTTAGCGAAAGCCCCTGGAGTTACTGTGGAAGATGATATTCACAATAAAAAATATCCTATGCCTCTTTTTGTTTCGGGGAAGGATGATGTATATGTAGGAAGAATAAGAGAAGATTTCTCGATAGATAAAGGGATAAACCTTTGGGTTGTCGGAGACCAGTTAAGAAAAGGTGCAGCCTTAAACGCGGTTCAGATAGCGGAACTGATAGCAAAAGAAGGATTAAAGTAGGCACTCGGTCCCAACTTTTAGGCTAGTAAAAAAGTTACGAGTTTGAGTTCCGGTTCAAGCGTGAACTTTTAATACGGGATATAGAACTCGAAACAAACGATTTGTTAGGAGCATAATATGATAAAACGCTACACCCTCGAAAAAATGGGACATTTATGGACAGAAGAAGCAAAGTATCAGTCCTGGCTGGATGTGGAACTGGCGGTCTGTCGTGCCTGGGCGAAGAAAGGGAAAATCCCTCTTTCGGATCTTAAAGTCATAGAAAAAAATGCGGCTTTTAATGTGGAAGAAATTGAAAAAATTGAGGACACTGTGAAGCACGATGTGATAGCTTTTTTGACTTCTGTAAATGGAAACATTGATAAAGGCGTAAAAAATAATAAACCAAAAGCATCCAGGTTTATGAATATGGGAATGACCTCCAGCGATATGCTTGACACGGCTATGGCGCTTCGGCTTGTGGCGGCGAGCGATATAATAATTTCTGATATTGAAAAAATGATAAAGACCCTTAAAAAACTCGCTATCAAACATAAAAAAACAGTTATGATAGGCAGGACACATAACATTCACGCAGAACCGATAACTTTTGGGCTTAAGGTGCTTGTTTGGTATTTTGAAATGAAAAGAAATTTAGACCGCGTTAAAATTGCGAAAGAAGATGTGCGGGTAGGAAAAATATCTGGAGCGGTAGGCAATTATGCTAATATTTCTCCAGTCATTGAAGGATTGGCGCTTAAAAATTTAAAACTCAAAAGAGCAGAAGCCGCAAACCAAATAATACAAAGAGATCGCTATGCTTATTTAATGACTACTCTTGCCATAGTGGCAGGGTCACTTGAAAAAATAGCTACAGAACTGCGCAACCTTCAGCACACAGAGATTTTAGAAGTGGAAGAACCATTTGCAAAAGGGCAGAAGGGGTCTTCGGCTATGCCACATAAACGCAATCCAGTGGTCGGAGAACAAGTGACAGGACTCTCCAGAATAGTCAGAGCCAATTCTATGGCCGCTATAGAAAACATAACCCTGTGGCACGAGAGAGATATTTCGCATTCATCGGTGGAACGCATAATAGTTCCTGATAGTTTTATTCTGCTGGATTATATGTTGATAAAAATGGAGTGGGCGCTGGCAGGTTTAAATGTATATCCGCAGAATATGCTTAGAAATCTAAATCATTTAAAAGGGGCCATATTTTCTCAACAAGTTTTGCTGGCACTTATAAACAAAGGCAAAAGCCGCGAAGAGGCGTATAAGATAGTACAGGAAAGTGCTATGAAAGTCTGGGCAGGCGAAGTGGAAAATTTTGCAGCGGCATTGAAAGCAGATGCAAGAGTAATGAAATTATTCACCACTGTGGAAATCGACGCGATTTTTGATGTAAAGTATTATTTAAAAAATGTGGATGAATTTTTTAAAAGAGTATAAA
>CAILUR010000169.1 GCA_903837445.1 uncultured bacterium
GGAAGCCATAGAAAAAGGGTTTGTTACCCTTACACCACTCCATTTTGATTTGACGGATTATGAGTTTTTGAAAAAGTTAAAACGCATAAAAATATAATTGTGATGGATAAATAAAAAAATCCTCCGGTTTTTCGGAGGATTTTTTTTTAGAAATGTCTAAAATTGGGAGTGTCTATTATTGTGTATTTTTTTCTTTGTTTCCTTTATAAGTATCTGTTTTCCTCATAAAGTTCTTTTTGCCGTTTTCCATTTTTAAAATTAGTTTGGCGAACTGCTCTTTTGAAAGAATTTTTTTTGCTTCTAAAAGATTGGTCATTCTGGTTTTGAGCATTTTGGAAGTAATTGCTGACATTTCATCAATAAGGGAATAGATTTTTGACTTGTCCGAGTTGTCTTTTTTCAACTCAGTCTGAATGTCAAGTGCGTTAAGTTCCATATCAGCTCTGTGCTGAATAAAATCTCGTCTGGATTTGTCTTTAATTGCCTCAATCTTCTGAAGCTGGTCACTTGAGAGCTTGAGCTCGTCCGCCATACCAATAACAAGCTCGGGACCACCCATCATTCCAGGGCCTTCACCTTGATGCATTCCCATACCGCCCTGACCATTCGTGGGAGGGGTGCCGTTAAACGGAGCGGCATAAACAAAAGAAAAGAGCGACAAAACTAAGGCAACAACCACAACAAAAAACAAAGATTTTTTCATATAGCCTCCTTTTTAAATTGTATCGGACAAGCCGATGTCTTCGAGATGATATTCTGTTATATAAGAAGATTCTTCAGTGTCGGAATAGGAAAAAGATGAATAGGTGTCAGTTAAAAATTCTTTGATTTCATTATTTTTGACTGTTTTAAAAAGTACAGTAGCGCCGAAAATACAGAAAAAAAGCGCAGCAGAAAATGAAAGGGCATAGGCTGGTCTAAACAAGGAAAAGGGCTTGTCGCCAGAAGCTATGCGTATATTATGCAGTACCTTTTTTGAAGGGGCTTGAAGGGAACTCGCAAAGAGTCCGTTAAGTCGTATAAGTGCTTTGTATTTGCTGGTGCAAGAAGGGCATAGGGCTAAATGTGCCAGTATCTCTTTCTGAGACACTGGGGGCAGGAACTTTTTTGTGTAAGCGTAGAGTAGAGTTTCGGTTTTATTACAGGTCATTTGGTTTTCTCCTTTTGGGCGGCAGCTATTAATTTTGCCATACCCCTATGAATTCGCGACTTCACTGTGCCTTCGTTCAAGTTCAAAATCTCAGCAATTTCTTTATAAGTAAAACCATTTATTTCAGAAAGTAAAATCGGTATTTTGTGTTCATCGTCCAGCTTTGAAAGCAGGGAATCAAGTTCCATTTTCCCGGTTTGAGGCTTTGTATACTCGGGTGAGGCGACTTGTTCCATTTTGTTCTCTCGAACCTTGCGTTTCCTCGACATATCCATAATTTCGTTTACTGCTATTCTGTAAAGATAAGTCCTAACCGAAGAGTCACCCCGAAAAGAACTAAGAGCAGCAAAAAACTTTATAAAGACATTTTGTGTGACATCTTCAGCATCCTGCTTGTTTCTTAAAAGCCTCAAAGCGTTGCTGTATACATATTTTGAGTGTGCTTTGTAAAGGTTCTCAGCTTCAGGGGTCATAAGTCCTCTCTTTTGGTCTTCATAGATTTAGACGCTTTAGTATATAAATTAGTTCCATATAATTTTAAACCTAAAAGCATAAGCGTATTGTTGTTTTTTAAAAGCGCGTATGCTAATATACTAACATGATAAAAGGAATTGGAATAGATGTGTGTGACACTAAAAAAATCAGAGCGGCAATAAAACGCAGCAAAAGGTTTATTCCCAAGGTCTTTGATAAGAGGGAAATAACATATTGTATGGCACGGAAAAACTATATTTTGCATTTAGCTGGAAGGTTTGCGGCAAAAGAGGCATTTATAAAGGCCGTCGCGACAGGCAAAATGCTTAACTTTAGAGATATTGTAGTGCTAAATGGGTCGCACGGAGAGCCCTTTATTGAGCTAAATAAGACGGTAAAAGAAGCAATGTTCAGGAAAAAAGCAAAAAAAGTTACGCTTAGTTTGTCACATATAGA
>CAILUR010000170.1 GCA_903837445.1 uncultured bacterium
ATCACCTCAATACTTTTTCCTGAAACATCTCTAATTTCAATGTCCACTTTTTTTACATTGACAGCCAATTGATAAGTAATTTTAATATATGAAGCACTGATAGTCGGATATACTTTGACAAATTTCTCATCCAGTGCCACTCCCTTATAATCAATATCAATATCATATTCCAACACATCGCTTTTATTCCCAGCAACATCAAGGGCACACGCTCTAAAAAACCAGATCCCATTTTCAAGTGAATTTATTTTTATGTTCCCGTCCACCGAAGCAATTATATCTCCTGGGGCATTTGGCGTTTTTCCAATAGCAAATGTATATCCGGCAACTCCCGAAACATTTTGTGTGTTTTCAGTTGAGTCCACCGAAGCTAATTTTATGGAAAAATTATTTGATGCAGTTTTTTCATATTCTATATGGCTGGCTGTCTGTTTGACTGGTTTCCCAGGAGGAATTAAATCTACATAAAACTTATATACACTTTCTTCGCTGTGCAGGTTATCGTTTGCCGCATCTGCGACAGCAATCAGTTTAAAAGTATTTTCTCCTTCTACAGTATTAGTCACACTCACGGTAGCCGCTGTAATGGTTGCTGGCAAATATCCCGAATTATTAAAGTTCATAAAGTAGCCATTTACCGTCACGCCATTTGCTTCCGCTCCTGTCCACGAGAAGACAGCATTTTTTGTATTTGACCAAGCATTTTCAGGATTTGTCGTTGATATTATTTTTGGTTTTATCGGTGGCAAAGCTGGGTATTCAATTTCAACTTTTTGAAGTTCAGGAGAGTAATTATAGTCATCAGTCAACAGTTCAGCCTTAAACCTGACATATTGGCGTTTTGTTGCAGTGATAGTACTTCCATTGTTATTAGTATAGGCACTCCCCCACCCATCCGGCCAGTTTACTCCGTCATTAGAGGTCTGCACATAAAGTTTTATTTGCGGATTTCCATACAGAGGCATATTTTGAGCCCACCTTATAGTCCCATTCCCTGCTGGTATTCCACCGAGTGTTTCTACTGGGCCGACAATTTCGCCAGCAGTAAAAGTTTTAGCTCCATAGTAAATAAAATTATCTACTTTCATATATGTGTCTTTCGCAGTCGTACTTTTGCAATAAAATCCCAAATACGCATTTTTATATTTTATTCCAGTATATGTGTTGCCCAAAATCCATTGCATTGCCAATCCTGTTTGATAATACACTTTTATCTCATTACCATAAATAGCATTATACTTATTCGAAATTTTGAATCTCATATTTTGCCCAGTAGAATAATTATTTATCACATGATTTGTCGATATTCCAGCCACATTTTCCCAACTATTCACTTTGTTAAGCGGATTCCACTCAATAATGATTGCGTTATCTGAGTCCTCTCTTAAGAAAAAACCTTGATACTCACACTGATAAATCCAGCTCGAGGCGCGTACCATAGTGCCTTCCGCTTCAAAATCATCTTTCATATCCACTTGCTGATATATTTTCAAAGCTGTATCTTTAGTGTTCCACCATTCAGTTAAAGGCTGAGTGTTAGGCACCGGTGACACTACTACTGTCAGGCTCCCTGGATTTAATGTAAACGAATAATAGCCTCTATCATAATCCTTCCTATTTCCATTGTCCCATGTCCATTTAGAATTCAATGGGGTTGCATTAAAATTATCATCTATAATTTTCAAGATTGTTACAGCAGTGGAATTTCCGTTTGAATCGCAGTGAGTCAAAATACATCTGTTCCAATCTTTTTGGTTTTCATAGGAGATAATTGCGGTAGCTTCCAACACAGCTGAAAATAAAAATAATAAAAAAATACTAAAAATACAAATTTTTTTCATAATACCCCTTTTTGTGTTAATTGATTTTCCTTATATTGGGGAGAATTATATAGAATTATATTAGATCAGTCAACAATAAAATATTAATTTTACAATCATATTTGTTTCTGTTATTATGCCTTAACACTTAAGTTTAGGCCTTTTTTAGAATCCAAGGAGCCCTGAATGAATCATTTGTCTAAATACAACACGCTTTGCGAACTGCCTAAAAGAAACGCTGAACTATTTCCCAACAGAGTTTCGCACAAGTTTAGAACCCCTTCTGGTTTTGTTCAAAAGACATGTGCTGTTTTTTATACTGAACTTCAGGCGCTGGCTTGCGGGTTCCGGTCTTTGGGAGTGCAAAAAAATACGCATATCTCGTTTTTCTGTGATAACCGCTACGAGTGGGCGCTTACCGATTATGCCTTAATGTGTTGTGGCGCCGTCTCTGTCCCGCGCGGTTCTGACACCACTCCAAAAGAACAAAAATTTATCTATACCCACTCCGACTCAGCCTTTCTTATTATGGAAGATCTTCCTCGCCTCAAAGAGTTTTTAAAGGAAATTTCTGTTGCAGAGACCACTCCCATAAATAAAATATTTTTAATCGATAAGACCGGAGATTTTTCAGACATAGATAAAACCTTTTCAGAAAAAATAGTTTTTTTTGAGACCTTGTTTTCCGAAGGAAATGCTGTTTTAAATGCCTCCCCTGCGGTTTTTGATAAAATGGTGGCAGAGACAAGCAAGCAAGATATTGCTGTCATAATCTACACTTCCGGCACCTCAGGTAATCCCAGAGGGGTTATGCTCACCCACGCCAATTTTCTACATAATGTTAAAAATGTCTCTCAGCGCCTTGAAGTCAACATTGATAACCCTGAAAAGGCCATTTGTATCCTTCCCAGCTGGCATGTCTATGAAAGAGTGGTGGAGTATTGTGCCACGGCTTATGCGGTCTGCCTTTTCTATTCAGACATAAAACACCTTCAGGAAGACCTTGTAAATGAAAACCCTGAGATTTTTGCTTCTGTCCCTCGCCTTTGGGAATTGTTTTATAACAAAATCCAGACCACTCTGGACACTACTTCCGCTATAAAAAGGCTTATCTTTTCTTTTTTTGTTTTTGTAAGTCAAACCCGCCTCATAGCATTTAACAAAGTAAACAAACATTTCATTTTGTATAAAAACAAAACCTTTCTTCAGGAATTATTTTATATGATAATAAACAGACTTATTTTATTTTTTATTCATCCTCTGTATCTCGCATCTATTCCTGTCTTTAAACCAGTCCGTGCTATTTTTGGAAACAAGTTGCGAGCTTCTTTTTCTGGTGGAGGGTCTCTCCCTCCTTATATTGACCTCTTTTTCAACAGCATTGGCGTCACCTTAGTAAATGCCTATGGTATGACAGAGACTTCTCCCGGGACAATCACTCGTATGTTAGGTCATAATACCCTCGGCGCCATAGGCGTGCCTATTGGCGAAACAGAAATAAAAATTTTAAATGATACCCATTTTCCTGTCACGCCTGGTGAGAAAGGCATTATTTTTGTTCGCGGTGGTCAAGTAATGCTGGGCTACTATAAAAATCCTGAAGCCACAAAAGAAATTTTATCCCCAGATGGTTGGCTCAACACTGGAGATGTCGGCACCTTTAGCACAAATGGAGACATTATAATGACAGGGCGTGCCAAAAGCACAATAGTACTACTCGGAGGAGAAAACGCTGAACCAGAACCGATAGAAGAAAAACTAAAAGAATCTAATCTCATAGACCATGCCGTGGTTGTAGGTCAGGATAAAAAAGGGTTGACTGCCATTATAGCCGGTAATGAAGACAAATTAAAACATTTAGCAAAAAAACTTAAAATCTCGTTTGAGGACCTTATGTCAAAAGGAGAAGATATAATTAAGCACAACGCTATTTTAAAAGAATATAAAAAAGAAATAAGAAAACATATAAATAAAGAAAATGGATTTAAACCCTCGGAACATATAATAAGTTTTGTCCTGTTAAAAAAGAGATTTACCATAGGTGATGAACTGACTCAGACCCTCAAAGTGAAAAGACGACATGTGGAGAACAAATACAAACATTTATTATAAGTTTAGCCCTTATTTAAAACTTACGAAATGCCCCAACCAAAACATAAAAGGCACCATAAGCAAATGTAATACCCACCACAAAGGTTTATATAATTTAAATTTGTCCATTTGTTACCTCCACAAAAGATTGCCGAGCAAGTATACCAATGAAAGCGTAAAAAGATGTACCATCCAAAAACCCATATTTGGATATCTTATCACTCGCCAGCCAATTACTTTTGTCTCTGGGGCTTCTAAATTGTGAATCTCCATATTGAAAATTACATACCCTATAAGAAACTTACCTATAAGTATAAAAATCACATTTGTCAGTGCGTGCTCTACCAGTGAATAATGCACCATTGTGATTATCCCAATTATAGTGGTAAAGCCGTTAATGATATAAGCGAGATGTAGAGTTTTTCTAAAGGAAAAAAGGATTGGAAGCAGAATCACGCTCAATATCGCAGATATAAAAGGAATCCAGCCATAAGCCGCTTTTGCAGGCGAATGATAACTCAAATGCATATAAGCCCCACCCGCAGAAATAAGGACTAAGGCTAAAATCAAAATGTTTTTTAAGTTTCTTTTCATATCCCTCCTTATTGTCTATTACCAAATACCCTTTTATTCTTTTGTATGAGGTCTTTTGCGATATACAAAAACGCCTATGGCTTTTGCATCGTGAGAAACTTTTTCCCCATCAAACCCCGACATTAACATTTTGTCCTGTATGCGGGCGGCTTCTATGGCATCTGTGGCAAATTTAAAAAACCAATAATCTGTATCTTTGTCCACATTGTGTTTTTGAAACATAGCTTTTTTAGGGTCTTCCGCCAAACCAAGATACCATTCTCTATGTTGCCCACCCTTTTTCGCGACATATTCCCCAATTTTTTCGATAACTTCTTTTTCCACCATACTCATATTATGTCCCCCCCAATAATTTATTATGCCTCTCAAATAATTATAACAGATTCTTATGGTGTCGCAAGATAAGATTTTTTAGTGGACTTTCAGATATTTTTTAAGTTAATACGCGGACTTGCCAATTTTCATCTACCCAAAGTTTTATGATTTTAACCTTGTACCCCCATGTCTTTACAAGCCTTACCGAACCTTCTATCTGTTTTAACTGCTTCTTTTTGTTGACTGGATTTCCTGCACAATCAAAATGTCCTGATACTGCTATTACTTTTGACCTATGCGTGACAATCGATATTTTTACCCTTTTTTTTATAGTTTCCACGACAGCATGATTTATATTTCCATCTAAATATTTTATTGGACCGGGTTCTGTAATAATATCCACATAATTTACTTTAAATTTTTCCTTTAAAAAATGCAAAATGGGGGCTTGTATCCTCCCATCCATACAAGAAATTGAAGTAGCAAATTTCGGCCGTTTTGAAACAGGGATATCATTCAAAGTAATGGGCTTATTCTTTTTCATTTTTTACCCCTTCCTGTTTTATTTTTCAAGGGTTTTACACTTTACTTTACTTATTGATTAAACCTTATTTTTCATATATCCATAATATTATAAGCATATCTGCATTGTCAATATTTAGTTCCCTATTTTTTACAAATCATATATCAGACATATCCCGAAATTAAACCCGCTCATATCAAAGTTTAAGTCCTTCCCAGAAGCAGTTATTACATTCCCACCTGTTATCGGGGTTGATGCTTCATTTTCAAAATAGGAAGTATGTTTCATTGCCAACACATTTGAATACCTCAGCCCTGCACTTATGCCTGCAGAAAGGCGTTCTTCAAAAGGGGTACGCCATAAAACATTTATATCGCCCTCTCCTGTAAAACATCCCCCAGTGGCAATCAAGGCTGCAGTATCAGTATTTTTCTTATACTCCCAAGTGCCCCAAGCATATCCCATATATATAGAAGACACTATCGACAAATCCTCAGTAAGCGTGCTTCTATACACAGCGCCTAAAAGTAAAGGGGTTAAAATTAGCGACACTGTATAATCAGTATTTTTTCCCGAGGGTATGCCTGTAATATATTCCCCGCGCAACGCTACTGCGAAATCTCTGGTCGTATTAAAGAGTAAATCCCCAGATAAGTTAAATGCAGTATTTATTTCTTGGATTTTATTTAATTTCGCAAAATCATTATAGTCACTCATACTCAATAAACTATAAGCTGCCTTTAGATTTGCTGACACATTCCCTGAAAGGTCATACGCTAAAATACTTTGTCCTATAAGGGTTGCCCCAAAAATAATGCCACATAATAATATTTTTTTCATTTTAGCTCCTGTCATATGCGGAACTTCTCCGGGAAAGAATAAATGTTTTTTATATCAGTGAACCAGATTAATTAAATAATAAGAAATGGCGGCAATAAGCGCAGAAAAAGGTATTGTTAAAACCCAGGCCCATACTATAGTCCCAGCTAGTCCCCATTTTACTGCTGATGCGCGTTTCATAGAACCCACGCCCATAATAGCGCCAGTTATAGTATGTGTGGTGGACACAGGCACACCCATAGATGATGACACAAAAAGACTTATAGCTGCCGAAGTTTCGGCGCAGAAACCGTCAATAGGTTTTAATTTTGCAACTTTTTGCCCCATAGTTTTTACTATTCTCCAGCCTCCAAATATGGTCCCGAGAGAAATAGTTCCATAGCAGGCAAGTACCACCCACATTGGAATATTGTCCACATTTGCCACCATTCCAACACTGAACAAAAGGGCTGTGATTATCCCCATTGTTTTTTGTGCATCATTACCGCCGTGTCCCATTGAATAAAAAGCCGCGGATACCAACTGCCCTTTTCTAAATATATGATCCACTTTTAGAGGCGTCGCGCGGCGGAACAAATTATATACAAGCCACGCCAAAAAAAATTCCAAGTATAAAACCTGCTACAGGAGAAATTACTATAAAAGCAACTGTTTTTTGAATTCCTGGTATCATAAGGGCTTTCGGTCCTGTCTTTACAAGCGCCGCGCCTATCATACCCCCTATCAAAGCGTGTGAGGAAGAAGTGGGAAGGCCTAAATACCAAGTGATAATATTCCAAATACACGCCCCCATAAGCGTGGCAAATATTATCTTTTGGTCAATTATACCGATATCAATAATTCCCTTGCCTATAGTTTTGGCTACATGATGTCCAAAAAAGAAATATGCCGCAAAATTAAAAACAGCTGCCCATAAGACAGCAAGTTTTGGAGATAGCACTCGTGTGGAAACCACGGTTGCAATAGAATTTGCGGAGTCGTGAAACCCATTTAAAAAATCAAAAGACAGCGCCAAAATTATTAGTAATATTATACCGAGTGTCATTGTTTTCTCCGGTTTTTAATTTAGGCCTGTTTTACCATTATGGCTTCCACCACATGCCCTACATACTTACAGATATCAAGTGCTGTTTCAGAAATTTGATAAATTTCTTTCCACTTTATTACCATTAGAGGATCCTTTTCGCGCTCAAAGATTTCCGCAAGGCCTCTATCTCTCAGCTTGTCTCCCTGGCTCTCATACCTGTTTACTTCCACACAGGCCTTGAGAATCAGATTAGAATTCTTCATATTATTAAGGCCTTTTACAGCAATACTCAACTGTTTTACTGAATTGTCTATTATATCGGCAAAAGCCACCATTATCGTATCAGTCGGGTCTAATTTATAAACTATCATACGGCTTACCAAAGTATTTATTATGTCATTCACATCATCCAGTTTTTTTGCCAAAGAGTGAATATCTTCTCGGTCAAAAGGAGTGATAAAGGTCTTGTTTAAATTATCTATAATTTTATATGTGATATCATCTCCCCTGTGCTCAATGTCGCGCATTTTTTTGCGGCTTTCCTCATCAATTTCAGATTTTGTAACAATAGTTTTAAAATGTTCCGCAGCTTCCACAACAACATCTACTTGTTTATTAAAAGAGTCAAAAAAATCAAATTCTTTGGGAAAAAGGTTTTTAAACATTTTGAATGCTCCTTTTAAATTATGCTGATAATTAACTAAAAATACTTAATAATTTTATAGCATATTAACATTTTGTCAAGGCATAAAGAGAAAGCGATAAAGTCAAAATATTTTTCATATGCAGGACTGACTCACATCTAAAAAAAACTTAATTTATTTCTTTTTCTTATTTTTTCCAAGAAGGTTCTTTTTTACTCCCACTTTCGCTATTTTTTCCACAGTCATATCACTGAAATAATGTGCTGCGCCTGAGGCTTCATATCTTGCCTGCAGTGCGTTTATTCCAGTTGTACTTCTTAAAAAATCATATATTTTGCCGCGTTTTTTATTTATATGCTGTGCCTGTTTTTTCCCTGGTTCGGTCAAAAAAACATATCCATATTTTTCCTGACTGGCAAGCCCGCGTTTTGCGAGTTTTCTGATTGCCACCACCACGCTCGGCTTTTTCACTCCCAAAAATCTACTTATCGCGCTAATTCTTGCCCCAGCCCCCTGTGCATAATTTAAAAATACAGCTTCCAGATAATTTTCAAGCGCCACTGTTATTTTTTCCATTTAGCCCCGCCTTTTATTGATTATATAGATATTGCCCGCGACCACTACCACGAGCCAAAATAAGAGTGTCAAAATATTTGAAACCAAAGTCCCAGTCCATAGTGATGGGAATAAAGCTGTCACTTCTATATGCGTGGTGTTTTCTATCATCCGCAATATCCAATTCCAACCCAAGCCTTTGTTCCAACGAAACCACGGCAAAGCAGCCATTATAAGCGATATTGCTAATCCAGAATATGTCAAGTAAAGCACTGTTTTATTCAACTTGCTTATCACCTGAGAAAGCCATAAATATATTATAAAAAGCACTGGCAATAATAACCTTGGAAAAGCACCACCTCCCCCACGCCAATCAAGCCAGGACGCTATCACAGCAAAGTAAGGGACAAAGACAGCAAGGCTATACCAAAATAACTTTTTATTTTTTTTATAAAGAAATACAACCCCAGCAAAACATAATGCCATTAAAGGTACATAAATAAACGCCCCAAACTCCTGATCAAACATAAGCCCAAGCACGCCTTTTATATTTATTGAAAACGCTTCTGCCATTTTTATATCTGCTTGCGTTTGCCTTGGGATAAAAGAACCATAATGCACGAAATTGAACCATACCCATAAACCAAAAGATAGTCCCTGTATCGCACCAAAAATAATAAGTTCTTTTATATTTATTCTTTTTTCCTTTACTGCTCCTGCCCCTGTTTTTATATTTTTACCAAAATATTCCACTATAAGAATTATTCCCAGTACTCCCCATATAATTAAATTCCTCACATGAGCCCAAGGCAAAAGTGCGGCTATAATGGCGCCAACTAAAAGTTTTCGCGGATAATACAATATTATAATAAAAACCGCCAATACCAGTACTCCGCTAAGGACATCCGCACAGAGTTGATTTGAAAAACTCATGGCGGGTGTAAAAAAACCGGCTATCCCTGCTGTAAAAAACGCGGTCTGCATAGTTTCCCCGGTTTTAAGTAAAAATAAAAACAGCAGTGCTATCGCTAGCGCAGCTATGGTGTTTGCCGCCAGTGTCGCACCAGCCCGCCCTGCCAAAGCATAAAAAGGAGCTATTATTACTGAGCTTAACACTGGATGATAAGAATAAAGTTTCCCAGCTCTTTCTGTTTCTTGTGATTTTAGTTCTCTGGAATAATAACTCGCATAATCTTTTTTTTCATAGTTGTTTTTAAGATTTAAATCCCTGTCATAAATTATCGAATGCGCTGTCAGCAGATATATAGGTTCATCCCCTGCCGGCTCATTGGCATAGTTCAGCCATAAAGACAAAGCAAAATAAAAAACAAAAAAGAAAACTGCGATTATTTTTAATAAAGTTTTTTCTCCAGCAGTGTTTATCACTCCCTGCCTGGCAAGTGTGGTAAAAAACCACGCACTGAGCGCGGCGAGGTATAAAACATAGGTGCCTCCCATTACAATTTCAAGTTTGCGTTGAGTGAAATTATGCGGGTCAGGAATATTGAGTTTAAGCATAAGCGGAGAGAGTGAAAGGAGGGCAAACACTACAAGCAAAGAAGACGCCTGCTTTAGCAACGGTCCAAGTTTTTCCCCCGAAAGTCTTCCCGCAAAAAAAGCGGCAAGCCACATAAGCCCGTAAGCCGCCGCTGGAAAAACTATTACAGGATATACAATGCTTGTTCCAGTATTATTCCATGTCAGCACATAAAATACCCAGGAAATCATAAATACCAGATGCCCCAGTACAGACACTATTTTGCCTCCAGCAGGTATGTTTCAAAGCCATAGCTGTCGTCCACTTTTTTAACAGTAAAATATCTTTTTACCCAAGGCAGTTGCGCCACATTAGGAGGCTCGGCAACGCCAAGAGTTGATTTTGAGTACCAGACATTTCCCATGGGCAGCCATATTTGTTTGAGCCCGACTGCCGTGTCTTTTATGAACCACACGCGTTTAAATTCGCGCATTCTGTCATTTGCTTCTTTGGCAGTAAGCGTGTTTTTGTCATATCCTGCATACACTTCCACTCCAGTTATCTTTGCAATGCCGGCCTTGACCTTTCGCCACAATTCCCTTAAACCTTTGCGTGCGGAGCCACCTGTGAATTCCGGAATTTCCCCGAGCATCCTATTTTCAAAATTTGTCTTGTACATAATTTTATTATAAAATTCAAAAGAAGCGTAAGAAGCATTATTGCTGTGCACCACCGCGTCCCCAGTCTTGAACTGCTTCTCAATTTTTAAAAATTCTTTTTTGTACGGGGTCTTCCTGAATTTTTCAGTACAGTTGAGGTTATAGATTGAGATGCCGTAAATTACCACCATTACCACCACAAAAACGCTCAGGCCTTTGCCAGAAAAATATGATGCGCCGACAGCCAGTAGCACAAGCACCAGCGCGGAGACCAAAATAAAAGTTCTCTCCGAGTAAATGGGTTTGCCCATAAGAGAAATAAGCCACGGCATTATCATATATAAGCCTGACACTATAAAAAGAATATTTACATTTTTTTTATACTTTTCCCTTGTAGTAAAAAGTCCGAGAAAAATCAAAAACCCGGCCAAGAGCAGTCCCATAACGGTAAGTGCGTTGAAGTCCACAGTAAAACCAAAAATATAATTTTTCAATGTAATAAGAGGCGCTATAAACATTAGCGTATTGTGAGAATACTGGTCTCCAAGCGCGCTCTTTACAAAAAACGGCAGCAGAGGAACAATACATAAACCTATTATTAATTGTGCCTTTATCCACAAGTCGCGCCTGATTGCTTCTTTGTAAACGAAAAAAATTATAAAATTTAAAACTATTAGTATAAGTACGGTATGACTATGCACATAAGTGCCTGCCACGCTCCAAAAAATCAGCGGCTTGGTAATAATTTTATTGTATTTCAAAGACATCATAAAATAATACAGAATAAGCAAGGAAGTCATTAGAAAAAGCGAATATGACCTGGCTTCCTGGGAATAGTAAATTTGATAAGGATTAAACGCAAACAAGAAAACCGTGAGCAGAGCTATTTTTTCTGAAAACAAGGCGCGCGCGAACCTATAGACAATAAACATATTGGCAGTGCCAAAGACAAAAGGTAAAAATCTCATTGATATTTCATTGAACCCAAAAACAAACCCCATGAACCTTTCCATAAAATAAAATACCGGCGGGTGCATATCCCTAGCCATTATTTCTATCAGCGAGTAAAAAAATCCGCTACGCGAGGCAAAAAAAGCCGTACAGTATTCGTCTATCCAGAAACTCTGTGACCCAAGATTAAGCGCCCGCAGCAGTATCCCACCGCCGAATATTATATAGAGAAGTATTTCGCGGTTTTTTGTTTCACTGTTCACTTTTGCAACCCTCCATAGACCTCAAGGGTACGCAAGGCAGTTTGCTTCCAATCAAATTTTACAACCTGAACAAGCCCATTTTTTTGCATTTGTGCTCTCAGCTCAGAATTTTTTTCCACTTTTATCATAGCGGCCAGTATATTTTGTACCGACTCAGGTTCTACAAATTCAGCGGCATTTCCGCTTATTTCATTTAAAGAGGTGCCCCTCGAAGTTATCACTGGAAGCCCGCAGGCAAAGGCCTCAAGTACTTGAAGCCCAAACCCTTCCCAGAGGGAAGGAAAGAGAAAAAACAGAGCCCCATTATATAACAAACCCATTTCCTCATCTGTCGTGTACCCCGTTATTATAACGCACTTTTCCAATGCCAGTAAACTGATTTTTTCCAAAATGTTAGTCACCACTAATTCTTTTTTTCCTATGGAAGTTATGACCAATTGATACTTTTCCCCTGTCTGTCTGTTAAATTCTGCAAACGCTTCTAAACACCTAACTGTATTTTTTCTGGTATCTGCTGCCGCACTTATTAAAATATATGGTTTTGTTATCCCATATTTATTTTCAACTTCCTGTATTTTGTCTTTATTATCAATGCTTTTATAGATTTTATCAGCCGCTTCATAAATAACTGTTATTTTTTCACTGGGAATTTTAATGTGTTTTTCAATATCCTTTTTGGAGTTTTCCGAGACGGTTATAACTCTGTCGGCTTGACAAGCTGATTTCGGTATTGAATATTTATTATAAATATCAATGCTTCTTTGTTTCAGAGTAGGTTTTAAAATTGCGATATTAAGCGGTCTTACATACATAGTATCGTGAATGGTTACCACTTTTTTCCCTTTATACCCTAATGAAAAATATGGTATGACATTATCTGTCCCGTGAAGAATATCTATTTTGTCTTTAACGGCTGCCATAGGCAAAGCAAATTGTTGAAAGATAAAAGGTTGGGAAGTTTTCAATCTTCTGATTACGCAGTTTTCATTTATATTTTCAGGAAGCCTGGCAGATTTTTCGTCCAAATATAAAAAATATTTATTATCCTTATCCACTTCCAGCAGGTGTTCCACCAGGTTGCTTATATACCTGCCTACGCCCCTTTTATATATTATCCGTGCATCAATTCCTATCTTCATAAACCGGCCTTTTTAAAATGAATTTTTTCTTGCCGTTATTATAAAGCTCCCGCCTTCGTTTTTCATAAAAACATTTCCCACCCTGTCGGTAAAATCCAAAATCCCAAAAACTATACCTTGCGGCAATTTTCCCACAAGATTTTCCACAATAAAGGGCAACCGCAGATAATTTGTCGCCATTGTCTTTTCCAGAGTAAATCCTGCAGTTTGTAAAAGTTCTAAAATTTCTTTTGGATTAAAATTATAAAGATGGTCTTTATGCGTGTCCACAAGTTTTGCCGCATAAGTTTTAAATAATTTTTTATAGTAGGCATCTTTGTTGGTCAATGAAATTATTATTATGCCCCCTTGTTTTAAAGCCCTAAAGGCATTACCTATTACTTTTTCAGGCGCATAGCAATGGTCCAACACTTCTTTTATCAGCACGACATCATACATTTGTTCATCAGCAAGGTCTTCCCCTTTACCTCTTTTTAAAATAAAATCTTCTTCAAATATTTCATTTTTTAACATTTTTTCCGAGGGTTCTATTCCTGTATATTTTTTTACTAGGTTTTGAATGTTTTTATAAAAATCGCCTCTGCCAGCACCGATATCCAGCAGGTTTATATATTCGTTTTTTGCCACCACTTCTTTTCCTACTATGTCTACAATATTATTATTAAGTTTTGCCCAGCGTTTTTTCATAAAGGCGTTTGCCCTATTTAATAGAAAATCCGTATCATCCCAGGCGCTCTGTGTTTTTTCCCATTGTTTTTTAAGTTTGCTTTCTTCAGACATCCCTATCTCCTTTTTCAAAATATATAAAGAATCCGTTACTCAAACCCGCTAATTTCCAAGGCAAATCCAAAACTTCCAATAAGGGAAACAACACTGATAAGACAGCATATAAAACGCGTTTTACAAACAAGTTTTTTCCGGCACCATTTTGTGCTGTCTGGACTCCGCTTATATACACAGGTTTTCCAACTTTCCCGCTATTCGCAAGCTTAAACAATATCTCATCCACAGCCAGTGTCCAAAAAGAATGAAAATAAATCTTTTTTATTTTTTTAGCCCCAAGTTTTTCGAGGGTCGCACTCAGTTCAAAAGGCTCAACAAAATTTTCCCTTATATGCCCGCCTTTTGCATCTACCCCAATTTTTCCAAAAGAAATCACTCTTAAAAACCAGTGCCAAGTAAAAAGATCGCGTTTTGAAATGGCATAGAGCAATGCCCTGCCCCGCGGTTTTAACACCCTGTATATTTCTTTCAAGGACTTATTTTTATCTTCTACATGCTCCAGCACATCAAAAGATACTACCACATCAAAATATCTGTTTGGAAATGGAATTTGTTCCAGTTTCCCTTGTCTGAAATCCATTTTATTATTGCCTGCTTCTTTGGCACGAGACAGAGCCATACTGGAAATATCCACCCCATACCCTTTTATGCCGTATTTGGCTTTTAACTGATTTAAAAGAATCCCTGGGCCACACCCTGCATCTAAAAGACTTTCAAAATTTTTTAATTTAAGTTTTTTCAGTTCCTCAGCATTTTTTATCGCTTTTAAACTATAGCCAAATATCCCTTTTCCCTTTGTGTCTTTAATGTGTGAGTCCATATACTCTTTAAAAAAATGCTCATCCTGATATATAGGCCTATATTCAGCATCTCTGCCATCATAAAGGTCTTTTTGCTTATCACTAAAACTTTTATCCGGTGTTTGTCCTTGGCTGGCATATCTTGTCACTGGGCGTGAATTATCTGGAGTTCTGATTTCCCCATACCTGCGATAGGTCTGAGGGGTTTCTTTTTTATTTTCTACTACCCGAGGCCGTGGAACAAATTTGTTTTTATTATTATACCTTTCATTTCTTTTTGGTGGTTGTGGCCTTTCAGGCACCACGCCTTCTCTTAAGGCCTCTCGGCTACTGCCAGAACTATTTTGCTCGCTGGCATTAATATCTTGCTGTCGGTCAGAAAAATATTTTTCCTTGTCTATTCGCTGTTTCCATTTTCTCTTCTGTGTAAACTCTCTGTTCTGGGTCTCTGCACCTGTCGCCTTTACAGGAGTGGTCGCAGGCACGCTTACCTGTGCCGCTGGGGGTTCCAGTATAAGTTCTTTTTTTTCATTTACTCCGGCAGGCGTTTCAGCCAGAGGTTTTTCCGTTTTTATTTCATTTTCATTATTTTCCATTTTCCCTCTCAAAGTCGGTTTATCCCGTTACTTTGTTTTTATAATTTTTTTATTTATTTTCCCATTTATAATATCTAAAGCTGTTTTTATCACCGCTTCTGGTGCTATGTCCAGACACTCACCCTTCCTATTGCATACTGCAAGTTCACAGCCCCTACACTCTGTCTCTTTTACCATTAAATACGCCTTATTTCCTACTGTTCCCCATTCCTCATATCTTGCAGCTCCAGAAAAAACAGTCAGCGTTTTGACGCCCAAAGCAAAGGCCATATGCACAGCGGCAGAATCATTTCCTATGACTAATCTCGCACCTTTTATCAGTTCTCCCATTTCTTTTATAGTAAGCAGTCCAGTAAAATTATATATGTTATTTCCTAATATTTCTCGCGCCGCCTTGTCTTCTTTTGCGCCTACAATTACTATCTGAAACTTTTTTGAAAGGGCCTTACTTACTGCTTCATATTTTTTATAATCTTTTGATATGTGCCCCGACACTGGATGAATGACAATATATTTTTTTATTTTTCCTTTTTCAAGTAAAGCTTTCATATTTTTTTTGGCTTCAGGACTTGTAGACACCCCAAACTTCATTTTAGACCCCGACTTTATTCCCAAATGTTTAAGTAACAAAGCATTTTTTTTTGTTTCGTGCAGTCCTGCTGGCGGCAAATTTACCTTATCGGTTATCCCAAATCCGGCGCCACCCACAGCATACCCTATTTTTTTTCCCGCCTTAGCACAAGACAAAATAAGAGAACTGAGCCTGTCTCTATATCTCATACCTATTAGCATATCAAATTTTTCTTTATTTACAGCCTGTAATATTAAAGCCGCACTTCCCCACCGTCTGCACCATGAGGTTTTTTTATACTTCAACCACTCCGCATTGACAATCAAAACCGAATCAAAAACTCCCAAGCCTTCCAGTACTCGCGCACCTGCTGGACTTAGAATTCCGGTAATAACTGCTTTGTGATATTTTTTTCTCAGTTCAAAAATAAACGGAGACGCCAATACAGCGTCTCCGATATTATCGGGTTTCAAAACTCCGATCTTCAGGGCTTTTTCTTTTTTTGTTTTAGCCATTTATATGCTGTGTTTAATCAAGAAATCCTTTTAGATTTTTGCTTCTGGCAGGATGTCTGAGTTTTTTTAAGGCCTTGGCTTCAATCTGCCTGACACGCTCACGCGTCACTTTAAATATTTTTCCTACTTCTTCTAAAGTATGCTGAACCCCATCGCCTATCCCGAACCTCAAGCGCAACACTTCCGCTTCCCGTTCTTTTAAAGTGTGCAACACTTTTTCTATCTGTTCTTTTAGAAGCACATTTACAGCCGCCGAAGCCGGTGAGATAGCTTCTTTATCTTCAATAAAATCGCCTAAATGTGAGTCTTTTTCTTCTCCAATTGGAGTTTCTAATGATATGGGATGTTGTGAAATTTTCAGTACTGAGCGCACTTTTTCTATAGACAAACTCATTTTTTTTGCGATTTCTTCTGGTTTGGGTTCTTTTCCAGTGGACTGCACATAGGCGCGCGCGACTTTATTTAGTTTATTAATCGTCTCTATCATATGCACCGGAATTCTTATAGTCCTTGCCTGATCCGCTATGGCTCTGGTTATCGCCTGTCTTATCCACCATGTCGCGTAAGTAGAAAACTTATACCCTCTTCTATACTCAAATCGTTCTACGGCGCGCATTAACCCAATATTGCCTTCCTGAATTAAATCAAGAAAGGAAAGTCCTTTGTTTATATATTTTTTAGCAATAGAAACGACTAATCTCAGATTAGCCACTACAAGCATTTTTCTCGTGCGCTTTGCTTCTTCCACACTTTTTTTAATAGTATGCGCAAGCACTTTTAAATCATCTTTCTTCATTCCTACAGTATCTTCTTCTCTTTTTATACTGCTGATAATTATATTCATACGCGCTACTATTTCTTTAAATTCCTCGCGTTTGATTTTTTTATGTTTTAAAAGCACTCCCTGCGCTTTTCTTGCTTTCACCAAGGAGTTTATTTCAGAAGCTTTTATTCCAAATCGTTTTTCAATGGTGACCAAATCTTTTTCTTCCTTGTTTATCTTGTCCACCACGCTGGTAATTTTCTTTGAAATAATTAATATCTGTTCGTTATTGAGTTTTAACATATGTAGGGAATCGCGTTTTTTATCACGAAGTGTCTGAAATTCTTTTAAATATTTTTCTTTTTGTTTGGCAGTAAAAGAATTTTTGCGTTTTAATTTTCCTCTTACTTCTTCTAAGGTCTTGTCATATTTTTCCGCGGTCTTGATATATTTTCCAAACCGCTCGTTCATTCTCTCTTCCACAGACGGAGGGATTTCTCCTTCCAGTTTTGTTTTTATTATGTCTATTATTCTCACGGACCCATTTATTATATTTTCATTGATTTTTTTAAGTTCATCAAATCCGGCCTTTGTGTCAAAAATAGCGTTTTTTATGTTTATTTCAGCTGTCTCTATTTTTTTTGCTATTCTGACTTCATCTTCGCGTTTTTCCAAAAGTGGTACTTTTCCCATTTCATGCAGATACATTTGCACGGGATCGGAAGAAAACCCTTCCTCATCCAAAAATTCCATTTCTTCGCCTTTTCCATCCACTTTCGGCACCACTGGCTTGCCTTCTTCTTTTATCTCTATGTCCATTTCTTCCATAATGTTGAGCATATCATCAATATCTTCCACTGAAGTAAAATCCTCAGGCATAGAATCATTGAGTTCTTCATATGTGAGAAAGCCTTTTTCTTTGCCCTTTTTTATAAGTTCCTGTACCTGTGGCATACTTTTGAGCTGTTTTTCTTTGTCTGACTCTATGCCTTCTGGTCTTCCTTCTGTTTTAACATTTTTTGCCATTTCTGTTTCTCCTTTATATAGGCCTCTAATTTTTCCACATCGTTATTTTTTTCCGCTTCTACTATTTTTTCCTGAAACAAATCTATCATTAGTTTTATTTTCGCATCCTTTAGTTTTCCAAAACAATCTTCTATTATTTGGAGCAAGTCGTCTGATTCTTCCTCCCGCTGGGCTTTTTTTCCTTCTTCACTTCTTTTCTTTTCTTGTTGTGCGGCATCTTTTTCTTCATAAGTTTCCCCATCTTTCAAATCCCTGCCGCTATCTTCTACGATTAACCCGGCAATCAGTTTTGAGGCCTCTTCATTTTCCACATAATCCATTTGTATCCGTTCGAGAATATTTGAAACCGCTTCTTTTTGATATTGTTCAATTTTATTGAGAATCCCTGCATATATGTCATTTTTAAATTCAGCATACGAGATTTCAAAATTTTCCCGTTTGGCTGCCATTTTGCGCAAAATAACGCCTTCATCTTCCCGTGAAAAAGCTTTCAACGCAGTTTTCAAAAGCAAGCGCTCGGCTGACAACACACCTTTTTGTTTTAAAAAATCTAACTCTGACATTATAGAATCAATTTTAGTACTTTTTCTGAAATCTTTTTTTAAATATCCCGAGATAATGTCTTCTGGCACTGATAACTTCTGTGCCAGCCGTCTTATACCATCGGCTTTTGCCACAAGATTTCCGGTCTTTTCAAGAATGTCCAATGTTTCTTTTATTATTTTTTCTTTGAAATAAGGGTCTTTTGCATCACCCTTTTCCAACATATGGTCAATTTTAAATTCTACAAACTGCACCGCGGCACTTATCCTGTCGCGCATTTTTTCCACGCCATTTTTCTTTATAAAATCATCCGGGTCTTTAGCTTCTGGATAAGTGACTATAAAAACTTCAAGCCCTTCTTTTATAAGCATTTCACCAGCGCGTATGGACGCGTTCATTCCAGCTTCATCCATGTCATACATCATATATACTTTTTGCGAATATCTCTTTATCAGCCCAGCTTGTTCCTCAGTGAGAGAAGTGCCTAAGCTTGCCGCCGTGTTTTTAAAACCCGCCGCGCTCATAGCGATAGTATCCATATAGCCTTCGGTAATTATCAGTGCTTCCTCCACATGTTTTCTGGCATTGTTGAGGTTATATAAGTTCCTTCCCTTTATGTAAATATCTGTTTCTTTTGAGTTAATGTATTTTGGCAGTGAGGAATCCATAACTCTGCCGCCAAACGCTATCACTTCTCCAAAAATATTCAATATGGGAAACATTATGCGATTTCTGAAAGTATCATACTGCCCATGGTCTCCAAACTGGCATACCCCAGCTTTGACAAACAGTTCAGTATCGGTGAACTTCGCTTTCAAATGGTCCAGAAGCGCGTGATAACTGTCCGGCGAATACCCCAGTTTAAACTCAGTAATTATCTCTTCCGTAATTCCTCGCTCTTTTAAATAGGTTTTCGCAGTTTCATTTTTAGCGAGGTTCTCTACAAAAAACTTTAAAGTTTCAGCACTTATATGTTTTAATTTATCTTTGATGTCCGACACACTTCCAGGCTTTGCCTCTTCAATGACAATGTGTGCCCTCTGTGCCAGAAACTTTACGCTTTCAATGAAGTTCAGTTTATCCAAATTTTGAATAAACGAAAAAACATTTCCACCAGCCCCACAACCAAAACAATGATAAATTTGCTTATCAGGACTTACTATAAACGACGGCGTTTTCTCGCCATGAAAAGGACAAAGGCCTTTAAAATTTCTGCCTGCCTTTTTTAGCGTAAGGCGCTCTCCGATAATATCGACGATATCGTTTGATTGTTTTACTTCTTCTATCTTGTCTTGGGAAATCATTTTTTAATAAGGTTCCGTGTTCCGGGTTTCGGCTTAAAGTCCAAAACATTGCCTACCGGAAATCTATACTTTTATCAATTTTTCTAAATTCTTAAGCAACCTGGTTTTATCTTCATTTGTAAATTCCGCAGGGCCTGTTATTTTCGCCCGTTTGCCTGTCTTTGCCCTCATTGCCTTTTTCTCTATATGCACATGCTCCATTTTTTCTTCCAACATGCTTTTAGTCATTATTTTACCGCGGCTGTTCAGTACCCTTACTCCTTTTTGTTCCAGAAAAAGAGCCAACCCCGTGTCTTGCGTAATAGCAATATCACCTTTCTGTGCTATGTTCATTATCTTAATGTCCGCTTCCTGTCTGCGATTATCTACAAGAATATTTTTAAGTATTGCAGCTTCGTATTTCTCTGAGAAGTGAGACACACTCATTACAAATACCAGTGAGATTGAATGTTTTTGTGCAATTTCAAGAATTTCTGTTTTACACGGTTGGGCGTCAGCATCCACCACAATTTTCATTTATACTTTATTTCCTTTTAATACGAGTGAACCCAGAGGCTTCGTGTATCTTCAAGGTCCCACATTTTTTTTCTATTTCGTCCAAGACCAGATTCATTCCAAGATTATCCGAAGAAATATGCCCAGCAATAACTGCATGCATGCCTGCTTCTTCAATGGCTTTTTTATGGTCGTCCGAAAAATGCATTCCCACTAAAGTATCGATTCCCGCCAAAGACAGGCGCTTGTAAATTTCTTTTGGCCCTGAGGTCCCCCCGGTCATATCCACAAAAACTTTTTG
>CAILUR010000171.1 GCA_903837445.1 uncultured bacterium
GCTGGAAGGGTCAGCTGAAGCTGAAATTTCTATGCCTAATTTCTTTTTAGAACCGGATAAAATATATGCGCCTGTAAGAAGAATTTTGCGTTTTTTGACGGATAAAAAAGAAATCTTTACACAAAAGAAACAAGAAAACGAGGATTTTGCTAAAAAGTTCTGCACTGAGAGAATTGACTCGCGTAAAATGGCAATGAAACTTGTAGAAGTGAAATATACTGATGATATGAAAAAAGTAGTATTTTTCTTTGTGGCGGAAAATAGAGTGGATTTTAGGGAACTGTTAAAAGACCTTGTGAAAACGCTCAGAGCAAAAATTGAACTTAGACAAATAAGCCGCAGGGAATACGCTAAGAAGATAGGCGGTATGGGCATATGCGGCAGAATTTCATGCTGCAAAAATCATTTAAAATCATTTTATCCTATCACTATAAAAATGGCAAAGGTACAGGGACTCCCGCTTAACCCGTCAAAAATATCAGGGATATGCGGACGCCTGTTGTGCTGTCTTGCTTATGAAAAATACGAACACGCCGTAAAACCGATACTACCACATGAAGAAGACCACGCAAATATAGACAGCCTGGTGCTGGATGAAGGCGGCCCTGAAACAGAAGTAAACTGAATCCGATAAGTATTTTCGGAAAAGTTTTGGCGCCACACTTCTAAAACAAAAAAGTACTCGGAGAAAAAATGGCAAAATTCTATATCACGACCGCTATCGTTTACGCTAACTCGAGACCGCATATAGGACACGCTTATGAGATAGTGACTACGGATGTGATAGCACGCTATCGTAGAATGCTTGGGGATGATGTGTATTTCTGCACTGGGTCTGACGAACATTCCATAAATGTATATACCAAAGCCCTGGAACAAGGCAAAGACCCGCAGGTCTATTGCGATGAAATGGCGAAAGTATATAAAGATTTGTGGAAAAGATATGGAATTTCAAACAATGATTATGTGCAAACCACCGAAGAAAGACACAAAAAATCCGTAATGCAGCTTTTTAAAAAATGTTTTGATGCGGGGGATATATACAAGGGCGCTTACGAAGGCCATTACTGCAAATCGTGTGAAGCCTTCTACACGGAAGCGGAACTTGACGAAGGTGGTATTTGCAAGATACATAAAATAAAAGCAGATGTGGTCAAAGAAGAAAATTATTTTTTACGGCTTTCAAAATATCAGGATAAACTTTTAGCACACATTCAAAACAACCCTTCTTTTCTTGAACCCGAAACCAGACGCAATGAAATTCTAAATATGATTAAAGCAGGCCTCAATGATATCAGCGTTTCGCGCAATGGGCAGAAGTGGGGAATTCCATTAAACTTTGACACAGACCATAAGGTTTATGTATGGTTTGATGCGCTTATAAATTATATTACTGCAGTGGGGTATGCGAGTGATGAAGAAAAATTCGCTAAATACTGGCCAGCTGACTATCACATAATAGGAAAAGATATAACAAAGTTTCACTGCATAATCTGGCCGATAATGCTTATGTCGGCAGGAGTGCCACTTCCTAAAAAAGTATTTGGACACGGCTTCCTGTTGAACAAGGGTGAGAAAATGTCAAAGACCCGTGGGAATATAGTGGACCCTGAAAATGTAATAAATGTTTTTGGTGCCGATGCTATTAGATATTATTTTGCCTCGCACATTACCAATGGCGTGGATGGAGAATTTTCAGAAGATGCGATCATTACCTGTTTTAATTCGTATTTGGCAAATGACTTGGGAAATCTCATAAACAGGTCTATCACTATGGTGGAGAAATATTTTGAGGGAGTGGTGCCAGCATACACGGAAGCGGCGCAGACGCCAAGAATGAAAGAGATAAGGGAAAGTATAGATGCGCTGGCAACCGAGTATATGAAAAAAATGGATGTGTTAAATATGTCAGGGGCGCTGGAAGATGCTTGGAAACGCGTCGCCATAGCAAATAAATTTATAGACGAGTCCGCCCCTTGGACACTGGCTAAAGAAAATAAAACTGAGATACTCGGCAATGTAATGTATCTCCTTTTGGAAATAATAAGAGTTACTTCGCTTTGTCTTATTCCAGTAATTCCAGACACCGCTAAAAAAATATGGGACAAGCTGGGGATACAATATACTGAACTGCTGCCTTCTTTTGAAAATGAAATGAAGTTTGGAAAACTCCCTGTGGGGACAAAAGTTTCTAAAGGGGAGCCGCTTTTTCCAAGAATTGTGGACGAGGAAAAAGAAAAGGAAAAAGGCAAGAAGCTAAAATGATAGTAGATACTCATATACACCTTTGTGACCCTTTATATGAAGCGGATTTTAAGGCAGTACTGCAGAACGCAGATGTGCAAGGGGTAAAAAAGATTATAAACACTGGTGCAGATATGGAAGAAAATAGGTTGATATGTGCGCGTGATTTTGGAACTAATGTTTATCGCACTATAGGGTTTCATCCACATTATGCGGATAAATTAACTCCTGAAATATTTGAAGAAATAAAACATCTGATAAAAACTACGGCGCGCGTGGTAGCGGTGGGAGAAATAGGACTTGATTATTTTAACAATCCTGTGCCAAAAGATATTCAGGCGCAGACCTTTATAAAATTACTTGCCCTGTGTGATGAATTTGATTTACCTGTCTCGATACATATACGGGATGCGTATGACGATGCGGTAAAGATATTAAAAGAACACTCTCCAAAACGCAGGGGAGTGATTCATTGTTTTACGCAGGGGTATGACACGGCACTTGAATTTACAAAACTGGGATACCTGCTGGGCATAGGCGGAGTGCTTACTTTTAAAAATGCGCTTCCTTTAAAAGCCGCCGTAAAACAGCTTGAACTAAAATGTATGGTGCTTGAAACCGATGCCCCTTATCTGGCTCCAGGAAAATATCGCGGAAAAAGAAATGAATCGGCATACTTAAGTTATGTCGTCGCAGAGATAGCTACTATAAAGGGATGCACGATAAAAGAAGTGGAAGAAAGCACGACTCACAATGCTGAAAAACTTTTTAGGATTTAAAAAGGAAAAGTAAATGCTCAAAAAATTCATAAAAAAAGTTACTGCCAAAGAAGACCTTTCGTTTGACGAAATGAAAGAGGCAATGCAGATTATTACCACTGGCGGAACTACAGATGCTCAGATAGCAGCGCTCCTCATAGGTTTAAAAATGAAAGGGGAAACTGTGGAAGAGATAGCGGCTGCGGCGACTGTGATGCGGGAGAAAGCGCCTGTGGTAGCCATAAAAGAAGATATAATCCTTGATACCTGTGGGACAGGGGGAGATGGATACAATTCCATAAATATTTCTACGGCAGTCTCTATTGTGGCGGCCGCCGCTGGGGTGACTGTGGCAAAACACGGCAATCGTTCAGTCACCAGTGAAGCAGGAAGTGCAGATGTGCTTGAAGCCCTCGGCGTGAATATAGAAATGTCTCAAGAAAAATCCGAAAAAATGATAGATGAAATAAAGATAGGGTTCCTTTTCGCCCCAGCTTATCACAAGGCTATGAAGTTTGCTGGGGGCGTGAGAAAAGAATTGGGAGTGAGAACTATTTTTAATATGCTCGGACCTATAATAAATCCAGCGAGAAATACGCATCACCTAATGGGAGTCTTCGCTGAAGACCTGACTGAAAAAATAGCGGGGGTAATGAAGCGAATGGGAGTCAGGCATTCGGCAGTGGTCTGTGGCGCTGGAAATATGGATGAGATTTCCATAGCTGGGGCGACGCGGATTTCAGAACTAAAAAATAATAAAATAAAAACATATTATATCAAGCCTTCTGATTTTGGAATAAAGGAAGCCTCGTACGAAGCCATCAGAGGCGGCAAAGCGGAAAGAAATGCCCAAATTCTTATGAATGTGTTTGAAGGAAAAGATAAGAGCGCCTATCGGGATGTGATAGTGCTTAACAGTGGAGTGGCGCTGTATATAGCGGATAAAACAAAGTCCATAAAAGAGGGAGTGCTGCTTGCCGCACAAATGATTGACTCGGGCAAAACATTGAAAAAACTTAAAGAGTTTATGGCATATTCAAATAAAAAATAGAAAGTGAAATCTTGGAGGAAAAGTGAGCATACTGAAAAAGATAGTGAAGTTCAAAAAAAATGAAGTGAAACAAGCAAAACTTAAGATGCCTATTGAAGAGATTATGAAAGAAATAATGAAAGCTCCAGCAAACAGAAATTTCAAAGATGTGTTTGAAAATAATCCCTTTTCTATAATAGCAGAGATAAAAAAGAAATCTCCTTCAAAAGGGGTTTTGAGGGCGTCAATAGTGGCGGGCAAACTTGCGAAGCTTTATGAGGAAGCTGGCGCCAGAGCAATATCTGTGGTGACAGATAAAAAGTTTTTTGATGGAAAAATGGCATATATTCAGGAAGTTAAAAAGGATTGTTATTTGCCAGTTTTAAGAAAGGATTTTATTATAGATGAATACCAGCTTTATGAGTCAAGGGCGGCCAGAGCGGATGCGGTGTTGTTGATCGCTTCTATTTTGGATAAAAAGACCTTAAATAAATTTGTAAAAAAATGTAGGTTTATGAATATGACTCCAGTTGTAGAAACTCACTCGGCAGAAGATATTAAAAAAGCGGTTTCCAGCGGAGCAGACATAATCGGGATAAATACCCGCGACCTTAAAAATTTCAAGACGGATTTTAAAGTAATAAAAAATCTGCTTAAAAATGTGCCAAAAGATAAAATTGTAATAATTGAAAGCGGGATATTAAAAGTAAGTGATATTGAAAAAATAAA
>CAILUR010000172.1 GCA_903837445.1 uncultured bacterium
AATATTTTAAAATTTCTTATGTTTGGAAGTGAAACAACTATACTGCCACCTTTTTTAAGTTTTGTTTTAATACTCTGCACTACCGCATCGGGATTTTTTAGATGTTCTAAAACATCATTAAAAACAATACAATCAAAATATTTTTTAGGTATTTTTTTTAAATTTTCTTCTACTCCTCCTAAATATACCTTATCTAATTTATTTTTAGCTTTTTTATAACTCGCATTATCAATTTCAACACCATATATTATTGCATTATTTCTTTGTTTTAATAGCCTACCAAAATTTCCCTCTGAGCAACCTATATCTAATATTGCCTTAGCTGTGTTCGGCACAAACTCTAACATTTCTTCTCTATTAGATTTATAATAATTTCTATGTTTTGTCATTTTCCACCCTTCCCATTTTTTATGCCTGCTCTTTGTTACTTTTTTCCCCTGCTCTTTACTATTTGTTCTGCAACTTCTCCGAAAGTTCCGGTCCATATGGTTTCTTTATTGTCCGCCAAATATTTCAAAAGGGCTTCGTATTTTTTTATATCCACAGGCATACTGTCCGCGCCTATGCCATGAAAATATAACACTACCCAGCCACCAGTATCTTCCGCTTCTTTTATAATGCCTATCATTTTCTCAATTGTCATTTCAGCGCCGCTGTAAGCAGGCACTTGCGAAAGTTGTACTGTTTTTGGGTCTGCTGTGCCGTATTCAACTGTTCTTGCCGCTATAAAGTTTTTTTCAATCACGGGAATATAGCTTTTTTTGTTTTCTCCTACTGTGGTCTGCCCGCAGGGATATGCAAAGGAATATCCGCGACTTGGTCTGAAACCATACTTTCCCATTTCATTTGAAACACTTTCAATTTCTGCCGCTATTCTTCCCAGGGTGTAGTCCTGTGAAGCAAAGCCATTTTGCATAAACCCCATAGCCCGGTCGCAAGGATGATATGTGGTATGATTTCCTATTTCATTCCCCGCCTCAAAGACTTCTTTCCAGCCCTCTATGTTTGCTGGCTGATACCAGTTGAACCCCGACATAAAAAATGTCCCGTGCAATTTATATTTTTCCAACAGTGGCAAAGCGTTTGTAATACAGCTCTGATAAGCATCATCGTGAGTAAGTGAGACTGCGGCTTTAATTTTTTTAGGCCACTTAAAATTTTTATTTCCTTTTATTATTGGACTTTTATATTCGCCTTCATATGCGTATTTTTTTTCAAACTCTGCGTATTTATCCACTATTTTTGTAGTGCCACCTTGCTCACTTATTTTAACTCCATCTACAAAAATCACTGTTTCTGTGGTTTCTGACGGAGATATATCGAAGCTCAGCGACTGTATCTTTCCCCAGTCCATTTTTCCATTTACTCTTGCGTTTTTTTCCATACTCCAATAAAACCCATCATCCAAAAAATCAGCAAGCGGTATAATTACATACTGCCACTCTTTTGACATGGTAAGATAGTCCGATAAAAAGACCTGAGTGTGAAAAGGCTCTTTATCCTCAATAGAATCTATCAGCATTACCGAAAGATTTTTTTCATTACCTGTATTTCCCTTTATCCAGAAATCTACCGTGCCGTTTTTCCGCATACCGCTTATATCCGTTTCCGGCACAGCCAAAACAAACCCCGCCCAAGAAGCCGGTGGTAGCGATATTCTCAAGGCCTTGTCCGAAACTTTTCTTTCTGCCGCGACAGGTTCTCCTTTCGCTGTGCTCGGATATCCAAAGGCCTGCTCTATAAAAGTTCCATTAAAAAATATCACTTCCCCAGCAGTCAAAGAAAAACTTGCCACCATCAAGACAAAGATAAAAAATATTTTTTTCACTTTTTACTCCTTTATTGAATTTCGAGCTGCTCTGGCCCATTTACTATTATTTCAAGCCTTCCTTTGTATTCAACTACTTTTCCCGATACTGTCACTGTCTTATTTTTATAGTACACTTCTGGCGCTTGCGGAAACTTCCTAAAGTTTTTCGCAAAAATAATTACCGCTATATATTTCTTATAATCCTTGTCAAAATTTAAGTAACACACTTTTCCCGTATTCTTTACTGCCACTATAGTGCCGTGAATTTTTGTTTCCATATTCAGATATTTTGCCGCATCTTTAAAACTTGCAGACCCGTCTTTTACTTCCACCTCTACTGCCACAGGTGTTAGCGCGAGTTTTTTTATCTCTTCAAGCATTACTTTTGAGAGCTCTGGATTGTCTTTTTGCTCTGTTTCTTTTACTCCATACCCCTTTAGAAGATTGTCAAGCGCGGCTTCAAAGTTTTCCCTACCCTGTGGGTTAAGTCGGCCATATTTGTCTATTATTTGAGCTATTCTGCCGTCTTTTAAGGTGTAATTCCACATCCCGTTCCCGCGTCTGCGGGCAAAGTTTTCGGCTGATATAAACTCTGACATTTTTGAATTTGAATGTTTGGTATAAACATGCGCATAGCCAAATTTTACAAGATCCAAATTTACCATTTTATTATCACAATATACATAAGCTAAAATTCTTCCAAACACATCTGAGGCGTTATTTTCTTCACACTCAAACACACACTGCCTACCCTCTATGGCTTTTTTTGTAAATGCCTTTGCTTCTTCTCCAAACCTTTGCGCAGGCAAATCCGGATGTGTGGTCTCAGGCGTATCCAGTCCTAACAATCTGACCCTTCTCCCGCCGCTTATTTCCACTGTGTCCCCATCAATTACTCGGGTCACTTTGGAAGAGAACTTATATGTTTTGACACTGGAGTCTGTTGCACTATACATTTTAGGAAGTGCACTATCTTTTAAAGAAAAACTTTTCACAAACCATAAAACAAAAAAGAAAACCGCCAATATTAGAACAGCAAAAAGGACATTAAGTATTATTAACTTTTGTTTTTTCGAATCCATAACAAACCCTCCTGGAATATAATTACTATTTTTTCAGAAATTATATTTTAATATTTTTACCCTCGCGGGTGAAATTCTTTATGCACTTTTTTCAGCCTCGTCCTGTCCACATGTGTGTATATCTGAGTGGTGGCTATATCACTATGTCCGAGCATTTCTTGAACGCTTCGCAAATCCGCTCCCCCAGCCAGTAAATGTGTCGCAAATGAGTGCCGAAAGATATGCGGATACACATCTTTTGTAAGCCCTGCCAATTTGGCATACCCTTTTACCAGTTTCCAAATTCCTACTCTTGTAAACTTTTTACCCCTACGGGTGATAAATAAATGTGGACTAAACTCTTTTAAAAAATTATCGCGTACTTTTAAATAGTTTGAAACCGTTTCCACTACATATTCGCCTATTGGCACCAAGCGTTCTTTTGCACCTTTTCCAAAACATCTTAATACTTTTTCGTCCATATTCAAATCCGTAAGTTCCATATCTGTGAGTTCACTGACTCTTATCCCTGCAGAATATAAAAGTTCTAAAATAGCTTTATCCCTAATACCCTCGCGGCTATTTTTATCTGGTTGCATAAGCATTTTTTCTATATCCACTTCAGTAAGTACTTCTGGCATTTTTTTGCGGACTTTAAAGGAGTCCATTTCTTCGAAAGGATTTTTTTCCACAATTTTTTCTTTAAGCAAAAATTTTAAAAAACTTTTTATGCTTACAAGACTTCTGGCTATAGACAGTACCGAATAGTTTTTATTCTTTAGCTCAAATATAAAATCCACCAGCGTGTCTTCTTCTATTTTTAAAATTTTATTTCTTTCCAGATACCCCTCAAAGATATTTATATCACTGCGATAAGCAGTTGCCGTATTGGGGGAAAGCCCTTTTTCAAAAAGGATAAAGTTTATAAACTTGTCTGTGTGTTGCGCAATGTCAGTCATTGGCAAACTCCATAGCGGCTTTTATTATTTTTCTTTGTGCTTTCTTATCTTGGATAAAAATATTTTCACCCTGCATAGTACCGAGGGTCACCGTAGTTTTAGTTTTAATTCCGTTTACCGCCAAAAAAGATTTTATCTCATTTTTGGCCCCCACAAAAGTAGATCTGTTGTTTGCTTCAGCCGTTAAAATAATAGCCCCGTTTTTCCATTTTTTTTTCATTCCTTTGGAGTATTTAAACCATGCTGGTTCACTCCTGTCTATGAGCGCTTTCAATTTAGCCGGAGCCCCCATAAAGTAAACAGGTGAGGCTATTATGACCACAGTAGCTGTCGCCAGGTGTTTCAATATTTTAGAGACATCATCCTTTATCACGCAGGCATAACTTTCCCTGCATTTTAAACAAGCAGTACAGGGCTTAATTTTAAGGGGATTTATATCAATAGTTTTTACAGTTAAGGCAGCATTTTTTATTTTTAAAGTCCGTATAAAAAGTTTTGTGGCCGCCACAGAGTTGCTTTGTTTTCTTGTGCTCGCAGTGATTACAAGCGCTTTAATATTTATCATCTCCAGCGAGATAGTCCTCAAAATACGACCTTAGGATCTCGGCTACCGCCCAAGAATGAGACAGCCTTCCTTTTTCTTTATAGGGAAACCCTCCATCAAACATTTCAGAAACAGTTCCCAAGCCACCATTTTTTAAATTTTCAAAAACCGGTTCATACACTGTTTCTACAAAACGCAGACTTTCTTCCGTTCTACCGTGTGTTTTAAGATATGCCGTAACAAAAGCGCCTACAGTCCAACCCCAAACAGTCCCCTGATGCTCGGCATTATCGCGTTGGGTCTGATTTCCTTCGTATTTATTTTTAAACGCCACATCCATATTCGTAAGTGTACGAAGCCCAAAAGAAGTATAAAGTTCTTTTACGACGGTATTCATTATTTTTTCTCTTTTGTCGCTGTCTTCTATCAGCGCATACGGAAGACTTATTGCCATTATCTGATTGGGCCTTATTTTCTCATCAAAATATATTCCGTCACAAAAATCAAAAAGGCAATCTTTCTGTTCGTTCCAAAAGATTTCATTAAAACTTTTGAAAACTTTTCCAGCAAGTTGCCCATAAGCATCCTTCGTTTCTTGCTCCCCATTTTTAGCGGCAATATTTTCCATAACTTTTATGGCATTATACCAAAGGGCATTTATTTCCACCACTTTACCACGCCGTGGAGTGACTGCAACTCCATTTGACACAGCATCCATCCAAGTAAGGGGGGCTTCCGTGTAGTCCGAAACAATAAGGTTATCTGCTTTGTCCATATGAATATTGTATTCTGTCCCATTCATATA
>CAILUR010000173.1 GCA_903837445.1 uncultured bacterium
AGTTTATGCCAGTTTTACATTAGTGTTTGAAGTGCCTTATTCCCGTAAACACCATTGCAATTCCGCGTTCGTCGCAGGCCTTGATTACTTCCTCGTCTTTTACCGAGCCCCCAGGTTGAATAATTGCCGTAATACCTGATTTAGCTGCAAGTTCCACATTGTCACTAAAAGGAAAAAACGCATCCGAGGCAAGTACTGCTCCTTTTGCTTTTTCTCCCGCATTCCCAGAGGCGATATTTACTGCCCCCACCCTGTTGGTCTGTCCCGGTCCTATTCCCAGCGTCACGCCATCTTTGGCAAACACTATGGCATTAGATTTTACAAATTTTACCACTTTCCATGCGAACATAAGGTCATCCATTTCTTTCGCCGAGGGAACTCTTTTTGTAACTATTTTTAAATCTGCGGCAGTCGCTGTTTTTTTATCGGCATCTTGTATAAGCAGTCCGCCTGCTACTTTTTTTATATCTTTATACTGAATTTCTTTTCCAGTAAACTTTTTTATCTCTCCGATTTTAAGAAGTCTTATATTTTTTTTCGCAGTCAAAATAACTTTTGCTTCTTCTTCAAAATCAGGCGCTATCACCACTTCCATAAACATTTTATTTATTTCTTCTGCTATTGCTTTCGTGCACACCCGGTTGAGCGCTGTTATCCCGCCAAATGCGGAACTGGGGTCAGCCGCATAGGCTTTAATATACGCCCGTGTTATATCTGTGTCCGTGGAAACCCCGCAGGGGTTGGCATGTTTTACTATCACCGCCGCCGGTGCATCAAACTCTTTTATCAAAGCCAGGGCCGCATCCGCATCATTTATATTATTAAAAGAAAGTTCTTTCCCGTGAAGTTGCACAGCAGCGCCTATATTGGTTTCCTTGCAATCCGCGAAAGTATAAAAAGAAGCCGCTTGATGCGGATTTTCTCCGTAACGCATATCCTGTTTTTTATCTACACTTATGAGGACTCTCTCTGGCATTCCCTCTTTATTTAGCAGACGCTGTTCTAAATAGTTGGCTATATACACATCATAGTCCGCGGTGGTCTGATAGGCCTTTACTCTAAGATAATTTAAGGTGTCCATAGTAATTCCACCGGCTTTGAGTTCGACAAGTACTTTCGAATAGTCCGCCTTGTCCGTCATCACAGCCACAGACTGCGCATTTTTAGCTGCTGACCTTATCATAGAAGGCCCGCCGATATCTATATTTTCTATAACTTCTTCTATCGTTATTCCTTCGTTCTTTATCACCTGTTTAAAAGGATATAGGTTAATGACTACCATATCTATTGTCTTTATTCCGTGCTTTTCTATGGTCTCCATATGTTCTTTTTTATCCCGGAGGGCCAATAACCCCCCGTGCACTTTAGGGTGAAGTGTTTTTACTCTGCCATCAAGCATTTCAGGAAAACCCGTAAGTTCAGAAATATCCATAGTGGAAATGCCAGCGGCCTTTAGGGCTTTTGCCGTGCCTCCCGTGGATATAATTTCAGCCCCCATAGCGATAAGTTCCTTTGCAAAATCTACCACCCCTTCCTTGTCAGACACGCTCATTAGCACTCGTTTTACTTTAAGCATTTTTATCTCCATTTATTTTTTATTGGATTTTTTAAAATCCTTAAGAATATTTTTGGCTTGTGCAATTTTTTCTTTGTTGACCAGTATGGTGCCGTACTTGGCGCCATTGCTAAACACATTACCTATTGCGAGCCTGGTAAAAGGCAGATAATTTATTCTGATAAAACATTCCACACCATTTTCTTTAAGCATCCCCGATAAAATTTCTCCCTCAATATCATTTTCAACATCCGCAAGCACCACAGAATCAAAATTAACCCCAAGGTTTGGGGCTTCTGTCAATTTAGTTTCAAGGTTTGCGCCACAATCAGGACATACCTTAATCCCTTCCTTATATTCATATGTGCATTTTATACAGAACATTTTATATCCCTTTACTCAGATTTTCCCAGAAGGTTTTATGTAAGTTTTTTTTCCGTTTATGCTTACCCTATCCTGCACGACATATTTAAGCGCTTCCTTATAACTCTCGTGTTCATATTTCAATACTTTTTTTTGCAGACTTTCTGGAGTATCCTCATCAGAAACTTCCACTGTTTTTTGAAGGATTATTGGTCCAGTATCAGCCCCTTCATCAACAAAATGCACTGTGACTCCTGTAACTTTTACGCCTGCTTCTAAAACTTTTTCATGCACATGAAGTCCATAACATCCCTCCCCGCCAAAAGAAGGCAATAAAGCCGGATGAATGTTTAATACTTTTCCTTTAAACACCTCAAGAAAAATAGGTTTTAAAATTTTCATATATCCCGCCAGACATACGATATCTATCTTTAAAGCATTCATTTTTTCTGCGAGATTTTTATCATATTCCTGTGCATTTTTAAAATCTTTTGGATCCAAAAAGAGAGTATCTATCCCGCTTTTGACAGCGCGTTCAAGCCCATAAGCCTCTTTTTTATTACTTACCACAACAACTATAGAAGCATCTTTTATATAACCATCAGTTATAGCATCCATTAAGGCCTGCAAATTACTGCCTCCTCCAGATACAAAAACCGCAATTTTTTTCATATAAGTTTCTCCATTTTATTTTAAAGCCTGTTTGATTTTATTACGCAGAGCATCATTTTTTGCAGCTTCATACGCTTTTTTTAAATACCAGTTGGCTTGATGCGTATCACCTAAAACCTTCAGTACCGCACCTGCATTATAATAATAATCTGCTTCAGGGTTTAATGCAATAG
>CAILUR010000174.1 GCA_903837445.1 uncultured bacterium
TACTACAAAAGTTGCGCCGCCCATTATTGGTAGCAAATAATTGGTAAATTCCAATTTCTGATAAAATCCTGTGGAAGCTTGCGTCATTTCAACTCCAGCAGTTAACACTCCAATATATTCCACCCTTGGCCCTATTGACAAACCTGGTATTGGAGAAAATCCAAATTCTCCACCTACTAAAAATCCCGGCGTCAGTTGCGTGAATTTTTTCTCTATCCCATCAGGTGGACTGCCCCAGACATCAGAAATAGTACGCAAAAGAGTGTTAACTTTTGCCATACTCACTGTCGTGTAACCACCAAAAACATTTGCGTTAAACCCAGCACTTGCCGAAAACACAAAAAATCCGAGTAAAGCGACTACGAACAAAATTTTTTCATTTTTTTCCCCTCTTTGTATTTTTAATTCTTAAATAAAATTATCATAAAGATTATTTATTGTCAATATGTCTCGGTTTAGAATTGTTCAGTCGCCAACATTACAAGCGTACAAGCTTCTATATATTCTATACCATTAATTTGAGCGGCTTTTTTTAAGGCATCGGTTTCAGTTCCGGGGTTTGAGATTATTCGTGAGGGTTTTAGTTTGATAATGTCGGGTATCATAGGGATAAGTCTTTGCGGGCCTACATACAAGGTGAGCGTATCTACGCTTGAAGTAATTTCTCCAAGGGTTTTGACTACTTTTATGCCCTGCGTTTTTTCAAGCACAGGATTTATGGGAATTACTTTATGTCCTTTTTTTATAAGTTCTGCGAGCGCTTTGTACGCATAGCGTTCTGGTTTATCACTGGCGCCGAGAAGGACAACTGTTTGAGACATAAAGACCTCGCAAAAGTACTGAGTTTTAGTTCCGGGTTTTGCTTTTTAAATCAAAACCCGGAACCTTTTACTTTATCTTCTATCTTTCCAAGGTTTCTCGCTAACGCCATCTCTGCCTTTGGCGATTTCCATATTTATTCTTTTGCCTTTTATTGTTTTGCCTTGGTTCATTATATTTACCACATCATCTGCAAAGTTTGATGGCACTTCTACGAAAGAAAAATTATCTCTCATATCAATTTTACCAATAATTTTGCCGTCCAGTCCGGTCTCTCCCGCTATGGCGCCTACTAAATCGCCGACTCTGGCATTATCTTTTTTTCCGATATTTAGAAAAAGTTTTACCCATTCTGAAGATGGATCTCTGTCAAGTATTCCTGCGCTTGTTTTGGTTTCCGTTTGCGCTGGTGTTGAGGCTTCTTTTTGTTCATTCGCCGAGAGCATTTTTAACAAAGCCGCGCCTATTTCTGTAGAGGACATATCCAAATCATTCATAAGTTTTTCCAGCATTGTCACATATTTTTCATTTCCGCCGGCATCCACTGCTTCTTTTACTTTTTCAAAAAACTGATTTTCACGAATTCCCTGAATGTCTTCCAGTGTGGGAAGTTTCTGCAGAACTATGCGTGTTTTCGCATAGCGTTGTATGTCACGAAGTTTAAAGGTTTCACCAGAAGTAGCAAAAGTAAAGGCCTTGCCTGACTTTCCGGCTCTGCCTGTTCTGCCTATGCGATGCACATAATACTCTTCATCTTGTGGGACATCATAGTTGAAGACGGCTTCTACATTGCTCACATCTATACCACGAGCAGCCACATCCGTAGCCACCAAAATATCAGCAGCGCCTGAACGAAAACGCGCCATAACGCGGTCACGCTGTGTCTGAATTTTGTCGCCGTGAATAGCCTCTGCCATATACCCTCTGGCTTTGAGCTGTTCTACCAACTCATCCACTCCACGCTTTGTATTACAAAAAACAAGCGAGGCCTTAAAATCATACTTGTCCAGAACTCTTGTCAAAGCATCCAGCTTGTTGCTTCTCTTTACTTCAAAATAGATTTGTTCTATGTTTGGAGCTGTAAGTGTTTCGTGAACAACTTTTACAAGTTTAGGATTCTTTTGGTATTTTTTCGTTAGTTCAAGTATTGGTCGAGGCATTGTAGCTGAGAAAAGTGCCGTCTGTCTTGTAGCCGGCATTTGTTTTAGTATCTTTTCCATATCATCTACGAAACCCATATTTAACATTTCATCCGCTTCATCAAGAATAGCTATCTTGACTGAGTCCAGATTTACAGTTCTGCGTTCCAAATGGTCCATAAGGCGCCCTGGCGTACACACAATGATATGTACTCCGTGCTGTAAGGCCTTTATCTGCCTATTTATGGGCTGTCCGCCATATATGGCGAGAGTCTGTAGCCCACGCATATGCTTACCCAGCTTAGTTATCTCTTCCGCTACCTGCATAGCAAGTTCGCGAGTCGGACACATTATTACTGCCTGAACCTTTCTTTCCTTGTGGTTTATCATTTCCAAAATAGGTATACCAAAAGCCGCTGTCTTACCTGTACCTGTCTGCGCCTGTCCTATAAGGTCCACTCCCGATAACATAACGGGTATGGCTTCTGACTGGATTTGCGTAGCTTCCTCAAATCCCATTTCCTGTATTGCCTTGTGTATCTCCGGACTTAAATTTAACTCACTAAAATTTAACTTGTTCATATTTCTCCTATAAAAATAACTATGAATAATCATAGTTCAAATTTTCCTGACAAATGTTTGGGGAAGCGCTTTGATAAACTGAGGAATTAACCTTGGTCTAAAAGTGCAACACTTTATGCCTCTTGCGCCTCGCCGGACAATCTATAGAGACTGACTTGCTCTCCACAGCACCGGCATAGCCGGCGCTACACGACAAAAAAGCGTTGAATTTCGGACTGGACATCTCGAAACCACACACATACAAAAGACATTCCATATATGACAGGAATTAACAACAACTTACTATAACCTAATAAACCCCTAAAGTAAAGGGTTATTACGACATTTATCCTCGTGACTATCTAAAAACTCACCTATCTGTTGCTACCTCAAATAAAGGCTGGCTCTTATCTGGCATCATATCCAGCCCAAGTTTCCATATGAAGACGCCACCCAGTTTTACTTTATTGAGGGCGTAATCTAATTTAAGTTTTATCGAACGCGGATTATCATAGGTGAGAAATCCATCCCCATTGTCATTTTTCAGGTATGGAGCGCTTGCCGCCTCATCCCAGTATGGAGTCCAGCCCTTGCCAATCATTGCTGGTATCTTATTATAAAAATATTCTTCCATAGAGCAGGTCCCACATTTGTCAAACAAGTTTCCACCTGATTTAAAATTTTCTCCGTAAAAGCCGAGCCCGAGATTGACCATTTCGGCAGGTACTTTTCTAAGGTTGATTGTATAATTAATTATGGAAGCACAAGAAAACCTGCACGGATCACCACCAGTATAAAGATTTGAATTGTGTCCTAAATGCCCTGACCACGGTCCGTGAAAAACAAATGCCATAAGATTATAAAAATCCACATATTTACTAAGTTCAGTATAATCATACCACCGTGCATACCAGTCCCCACCTGGGATTGCCAAAGTGAGGAGCCACGAAGGCGCTGGTGCAGGCGAAGAGAGAAACTTTTCTTTTATGGCTTTTACTATTTCAGTGTTCCCCTTTTTTTCTTCAATGCTCTCAGGAAACTCCCAGTTAATATCAATACCGTCATAGCCATATTTCCGACAGACCCGCTCACATTCCTGCGCTAATTTTTTAATGGCTTTTGGATTTTTTGAAATTAACTTAAAAGTTTGATCGACATTTGGTAAGGGGCCTCCGAGAGTGGCAAGAACTTTAACCCCTACCTTATGAGCACTTTCTATCAGTTCAGGATTTAGATATCCTGCAGGAGCGCTTATTGTACCATCTTCTGAGACACTCATAAACGCGTGGAAAATATGTGTGAGTTTATTATATTTGATATCACTCGCATTAAACCCCGGCGTATCATTAGTGTAATATGCCGCTATCCTTGGGCTTTGAGGCGTCTGCGCGTTGACTGTAATTCCGGTACAGGAAGTGAATAATAAAACTGCAATTATTAAGAAAGCGTATTTTTTTTTCATTTTTTATCTCCTCCGTTTTTATATAACTAAATTATTTCCCAGCGAACTGAGCCTTATAGAGTTTAGCATAAAAGCCGCCTTTTTCAAGCATACCAGAATGAGTGCCTGTCTCTACTATTTTTCCTTTATCCATAACAAGAATCAAACCAGCGTTTCTTATCGTTGAAAGCCTGTGGGCTATCACAAAAGCTGTTCTATCTTTCATAAGTGTCTTCATCGCATTTTGTATCAGCATTTCCGTTCTCGTGTCCACACTGCTCGTGGCTTCATCAAGAATAAGCATTTCAGGATCTGCCAAAATCGCTCGGGCAATAGTGAGCAATTGTTTTTCACCTTGTGATATATTTGAGGCATCTTCTTTTAGCAGAGTATTGTAGCCCTCTGGTAGCGCTTCAATAAAGTGGTGTGCGTGTGCTGCCTTTGCCGCATTGATAATTGCCTCGTTTGAAGCTCCGGAACAACCATAGGCAATATTTTCTTTTATAGTCCCAGTAAACAACCAAGTATCCTGAAGCACCATACCAAACTTTTTTCTCAGGTGCGCGCGTTTCATATCTGTTATGTCAAACCCATCTACGGTTATTTTCCCGCCCCAGATTTCATAAAACCGCATTAGAAGATTTACCAGTGTGGTCTTGCCTGCTCCTGTAGGTCCGACAATAGCCACAGTACTACCTTGTTTGGCAATAAGTGTCAGGCCTTCAAAGAGTGGTTTATCCGCGCTGTAACCAAAACTCACATTTTCAAATTTCACTTCTCCATTTTGAGTTCCCTGTTCTTCAGAAACAGTTTCAGAAATTTCTTCAGGTTCATCCAGCAGTTCAAAAATTCTCTCAGCAGAAGCCACTGCGGACTGCAACATATTTGCCATACCAGCCGCCTGCGCCACTGGTTGCGTGAACATACGGATATATAATATGAAGGCCTGTATGTCGCCGAGCGCGAGTTTACCCACTGCCACCATAAGTCCACCTGCCACACACACTGCCGCATAACCGAGATTACTTATAAAATTCATAATTGGAAATATAATAACGGACATAAACTGGGCTTTCCAACCAGCTTCGTAAAGCCGACTATTTATTTCTTCAAAACGCTCTTTGGATTTTTTGCCATACCCAAAGGCCTTCACCACCGCGTGCCCTGAAAGCATTTCCTCCACATGGGAGTTTATCTCTCCCAGTGTCTTTTGTTGTGTGGTATAAAATTTCTGCGACTTTTTCGCTATCATTACTGTCACCCCAAAAGACAGTGGCAGAACTATTATTGCTATGAGCGTCAACATTGGACTTATGACAAGCATCATCACAAGCGCGCCCACTATTCCTATCACCGAAGAAACGAACTGAGACAAACCCTGAGAGAGAGTATTATTTATGTTATCCGCATCATTTGTCATACGACTCATAATATCGCCGTGTTGTTTAGAATCAAAATATTTGAGGGGTAGGCGGAGAAATTTTAAATCTATTTCTTTGCGCAGATTATAGATAACAGTTTGTGCTATGACAGCCATAGATTTTTGGGTGAAATACGCTATCACAGTGTTTACTACCCCAAGGGCTACGAGCACGACAGTTACCCGCGTGATATATATTAAAGCATCTGCTACCAAGCTCTTTCCTTTTATTACTTCAAAAAGTTTTGTTATAGCAAGCCCGATTATTTTCGGGGCGGCAGTATCAAAAATTGTCCTGAGGAGAATAAATATAAAAATAACAATCAGCGCTGCATAAAAAGGTTTTAAGTAACCCGTCAGGCGTTTAACTGTCCCTTTAAAGTTTTTTGCTTTTTCTACCGGTCCTCCCATATGGCGCATTCCCGGGCGTGGCGCAAACATTTGTGCCTGCTTTGGTCTTTGTTCCTGAGCACTCATTTGAGTTCCTCCTCAGAAAACTGCGACAACACTATTTCCTTATACACGCTACAGGTCTTCATAAGTTCTGGGTGTTTCCCTATCCCTACCATTTTTCCATCTTCCAAAACGATTATCCTATCAGCTTCCATAACCGTGGCTGCCCTTTGTGCCACTATAAAGACAGTGGCATTGTCTGTTTCTTTTTTTAAAGCTGAACGCAGAGCTGCATCCGTACGAAAATCCAGGGCTGAAAAACTATCATCAAAAATATATATATGTGGTTTTCTTGCCACAGCCCGCGCAATAGACAAGCGTTGTTTTTGTCCCCCAGATAAATTTGAGCCTGCCTGTTCCACCCGCGAAGCATAAGTCCCCTCGCGCGTATTTATAAACTCTTCTGCTTGGGCAATCTCTGCGGCTTTCTTTATATCATTTAGCGTGGCACTATCATTTCCAAATCTTATATTGCTCTCTATCGTGCCTGTGAAAAGCACTGACTTTTGTGGAACAAAACCTATTATGGTCCGCA
>CAILUR010000175.1 GCA_903837445.1 uncultured bacterium
AAAAAGAATATATTATATTCATAAATACCTGTTTCAGTATTCTGATGATTTAAAAAATACGGATATTAGTAGTATTGAGATTACGGATAAAGAAGTCATTATGACATTCAGGGATTCTTTGATAAAAATGCTGCTTATGAGGGGTGATACATCTATTCCTCCTTTAGCTGCGTTTAATTTGGGACAGTACGAAAAAGAAGAACTTGATGTTGCTGTCAGTACTGTTAAAAAGAATTTAGGCCGGAAAAAATTTGTACTTATGGATGTAGGTGCGAATGTCGGATGGTTCTCACTTCATATTGCAAAATTATTCAGAAATAGCCGAATCTTTGCCATTGAACCTATGCCCCACGCTTATGATTGTCTAAAAAGGAATATTAAATTGAATAAATTAGATAATATTAGGACTTTCAAAATTGGGTTTTCGGATAAGAAGGCCGCTGTTGAATTCTATTGTGAACCCAAAAGATGCAGTAGTTCTTCAATGAAGAATATTACCGGTACAAAGGAAGTCGAAATCATTAAGGCCCAAACAGAAACTATGGATTCTTTTACCGAATCCCGTAGAATTCAGATCGATTTTATTAAGTGTGATGTTGAAGGTGCGGAATACCTGGTTTTAAAGGGAGGCCTACGGTCATTAACAAGGGATAAACCGATAATATTTATTGAGCTGCTAAGAAAATGGTCTGCAAAGTATAATTATCAGCCAAACGATGTAATAAAAATGCTTAGACAAATAGGTTATAGTTGTTATAGAATTAATAATTGCCGGCTTGTACGTTTCGATAAAATGACTGAGAATACCAAAGAAACAAATTTCTTTTTTTTAGACAAAAAAAAACATAGAATTTAGATGTCCTGGAATGTAAATTGATAGTCTTAGAGGGTGAGTATGAAATTAATAAGTGTTGTTACTCCTTGCTACAATGAAGAACAAAATGTACAGGAAGTATATGACAGAGTTAGAAAAGTATTTGAATTTAAAAGTAATTATCAATATGAACATATTTTCATTGATAATGCTTCAACAGATAAAACGGTGGAAATATTAAGAAGAATAGCATTGTCAGATAAACATATAAAAATTATTGTTAACGCGCGAAATTTTGGGCCAGTCCGGTCTCCGTTTTACGGGTTGCTTCAAACCTCAGGAGATGCTGCTACCGTTTTAGCGGCAGACCTTCAGGAACCTCCGGAATTGTTATATCAATTTATTGAAAAATGGGAATCTGGTTATAAAATAGTCGTAGCCATAAAGCAAGACAGCAAAGAAGCTAGGATCATGTTTTTAATACGTAAACTATTTTATTATATAGCAAAAAAAGTATCGGACCTGGATCTTTTACAGAATTTTGCAGGCTTTGGTTTATATGACCGTAAAATAATAGATATATTAAAAAAAATAGAAGACCCATATCCTTATTTCAGGGGATTGATATGTGAGATTGGCTTCGAAAGAGCTGAAATAAAATTTGTGCAACCCGCAAGAACAAGGGGGAAAACTGGAATAAGTCTTTATTTATTATTTGATGTTGCGATGTTGGGGATCATGAGCCACTCAAAAATACCTTTAAGGATAGCAACAATAACAGGATTTTGTTTATCGTCTATTAGTATATTAATTTCAATTATATATTTTCTGGGCAAACTTTTATTCTGGAATTATATCCCGATAGGAATAGCTCCGCTTATTATTGGCGTATTTTTCTTTGCTTCAGTTCAATTGTTCTTTATCGGCATCATCGGTGAATATGTGGGTACAATTTATTCGCAAATTCTTAAAAGATCTTTAGTAATTGAAAAGGAAAGAGTTAATTTCTGAAAGTTGATTATTATTTGAGGTTAAAAAGAAAAAACACCTACATTTAAATACAGGAGCCGATACTTGAAAAAAGGATGCATTATATGTAACACTGAATTAATTGAGGCACCGCTGCTTAAATATGAAAACATGCCAAAAGCGGCTCAAAAACTTCCGGATAAAGCGGAATTAAAACTTGATAAAGGCAGAAAGCTTAATATTTCCCAATGCTCAGGTTGTGGCCTTGTTCAGTTGAGAGGCAAACCAGTATCGTATTACAGAGAGGTTATTAGGGCTTCTGCATTTTCTCCTGAAATGAAGTATTTTAGAAAAAGACAATTTAAAGATTTTATCTTAAAATATGGTCTTAAAGGGCAGAAAATACTAGAGATAGGATGCGGAAATGGAGAATATCTTTCATTAATGAGATCTACCGGAATAAAAACATACGGTATTGAGTATTCAAAGCCGGCGGTTAATGCGTGTAAACGCAGCGGTTTGAAAGTAATCCGCTTTTTTCCCGAAAAGGAAAAAGAGATTCTAATAGACGGACCTTTTAAAGCTTTCTATACGCTTAATTTTCTTGAACATTTACCTTTGCCGGGAATAATGCTAAAATTTGCCGCGAATAATATTTGTGAAAATGGCGTGGGGCTCATTGAAGTTCCAAATTTCGACATGATCCAAAAAAAGCACTTATTTTATGAATTTATTGGCGACCATCTTTCTTATTTTACAAAGGATACTCTGACGGCGTTGCTTAAAATTAACGGTTTTGATGTACTTGATTGCAGGATTGTATGGCATAATTATATTATTTCTTCTGAAGTCAGAAAAAGATCCCGGATGGATATAAAAAGTTTTAACAATAACAGGTCGAAAATTACAAAAGAGCTCCAAGAATTTATTAACTCATCCGGGGTTAGAAGGATCGCAGTGTGGGGTGCTGGGCATCAAGCACTTGCCTTAATTGCTCTTGCCGGAATAAAAGATAAAATATGTTACGTTGTAGACTCTGCACCATTTAAACAAGGCCGATATACTGCCGCAACACATATTCCTATTGTATCTCCTGATTTTCTTGATAAAGAACCGGTAGCCGCGATAATAATTATGGCTGCGAGCTATTCTGATGAAGTGGCAAAAATTATCAGAAAAAGATATAAAAACCGTATAAAAACTGCGATAGTTCGCGATAATGGTCTTGCAGTCTGCGGTGGATTTTAAGGAGCTGAAAATGCCTAAAGAAGAGGGAAAACTAAATTCTGAAGAGCAGGTAAAGCGTAATAGGCTTAAAAATGAAAAGCCTTATGTTTATGAAAAGATAATGAAATATGAAGAAAAGGTGAAAAAAAACGAAAGTATAGCGATCTTGCAGTTTCAATATGATTACAGGTGCAATTTTCAATGTCAACATTGTTGTGTGACAAAACTTAGAGAGAAAAGCTCCGATAGATATTTTACTCTACCTGATGTGGAGAGCCTTTCAAAACAGGCTGATGAAATGGGTTTGGCGCATATTGTGATAACCGGAGGGGAACCTCTTGTGTTTCCCGATTTTGACGGGTTGGTCGCAGCTATAGATCCGAATAAATTCTATATTACCTCGGACACAAACGGCTGGTATCTTGATGAAGCCAGAGCAAAACATCTTAAAGAAATAGGAGTTGACAAGATACAGCTCAGTTTGGACAGTCTTATAGCAAAGGAACATGATGATTTTAGGCGCAAAACCGGTTCTCATGAAAGAGCGGTAAGAGCCATTGATGCATCGCAAAAAGCCGGGCTAAATATCATTATTGCGACGGTTGTAACAAAACAGAGAGTGAGGTCAGCGGAATTTTTAGAATTTTTAAAATTTGCAAACGGGAAAAACGTTCCGGTTTTCGTTACTTACGCAAAACCTGTCGGAGATTGGACAGGTAATTTGGATATTTTGGTCACAAAAGATGACATGTCCTATATGAGGGAACTTGAGACTAGGTATAAAGTATTCACGCATTTGACTCCTTCTTATGGACTTGACCTGGGGTGTATCGCCGTAAAAAGGATGGTTTCAATAACCAAATATGGTGATGTTATGCCTTGTCCATATATTCATGTTTCAATAGGGAATGTGTTCACTGAGCCTCTAAAGGATATTATCGCAAGAGGGATGAACATTAAATATTTTGGACAGCATGTTGATACCTGTATTATTGCTGAAGATAGGGAGTTTATAAATGAAATAGAATTTAAAAAGATATACGGGAAAAAACTTCCGGTTGATTATTATGAAGTTTTCAGCAGGAAAGACCTTATTGATCCCAATAAATTTTAGGAGAAGGCATGAAACTGATAAGTGTGGTTACTCCATGTTTCAATGAAGAAGAAAATATAGGTGAAGTCTATAAGCAGGTTAAAAAGGTATTTGAAGGTCTTTCCAAATACACTTATGAGCATATTTTTATAGATAATAATTCCCAGGACGAAACGGTCTCAATATTAAAGGATATTGCAGCCAAGGATACCAATGTAAAAATTATAGTAAATTCCAGAAATTTTGGATTTATACGATCACCTTTCTATGGGTTGCTTCAATCAAGTGGCGACGCGGCGACAATACTGTCAGCTGATCTTCAAGATCCACCTGCCTTGCTAGTTGATTTTTTAGAAAAATGGGAAAAGGGTTTTAGAATAGTAATAGCTGTAAAAAAGAAAAGCAAGTTTCCCGATGTAATGCGGGCTATTAAAAATATTTTCTATAATATAATGAAAAATATGTCCGAAATTGATTTTATACGAAATTTTTCAGGTTATGGACTTTATGACAAAAGTGTTATAGAGGCGTTACGAAAATATGACGAATGCTATCCAAATGTCAGAAGCTTGATTTGTGAGATAGGTTTTAAGAAGGCTGAAGTGGAATATTTAAAATCTGCAAGAAAAAAAGGAAGAACTAAAAACAATTTATATTTCTTATTTGATATGTCAATGCTGAATATAACTAATAGCTCAAAGGTTCCTCTTAGGATAGTGACTTTATTGGGTTTTATAATTTCTTTAATAAGTATTTTTGTGGCTTTTGTATATTTTGTATATAAGTTAATATATTGGGATAATTTCGGTTTTGGCATGGCTCCCCTGGTAATGGGGCTTTTTTTCTTTTCTTCCATGCAATTATTTTTTATTGGTATAGTGGGTGAGTATATCGGGTTAATATATACTCAGGTGTTTAAACGTCCGCTTGTTATAGAGAAAGAAAGGATAAATTTCGATAATAATTGATTTTTCGCACTCACAGTGGGATTTATGTTGCTTAATATTATTTGAGGAGAAAGTAAATGGTATTATCGAATGGCGCCCTTTTATATTTCAAAAATGCAATGCGCAGGCATTTATGGCCTTTGATACTCTTTTCCATTATAGGCCTGGGTTTCCTTGTATTCGTTTCTCAGGAGAACAGGCAAGTCTATGGTTCAGATATCTCACTTATGAGCTATGGCGGGGCTTTTTCTGAAGAAATGTTAAGTCTAAATAATTTCCCTTATTGGAATCCCTACGTAAATGGTGGAATGCCCCACATGTCAGCTTTAAATTCAACCTTTTTCTTTCCAACTAGTTTTATTATGTATATTCAGAAAATTCCCATACATCAGATATTTCTTTATTCCTGCGTTATTGCAATAATATTTGCCGGTTTTTTTATGTATCTTTTTATTAATTATATAGGATTTGCAAAAACAACAGCATGTGTTTCTGGTGTATTTTTCTGTCTCAACGGAAGTTTTTTTACATATATTAATCCAGGTCATGATGTAATGATGCTTTCTCTGACCTTCTTACCTGCCTCATTCTATTTTATTGCCAGGGGTGTAAGAGAAGATAGAGTCTATCATTATATGCTTGCCGGTTGTATGCTCGCGATACAATCACTAACTATAATGTATCAGATGACTTTTTATACTGTGATATGCCTTACGGCTTATTTCCTGTTTCTTTTTATTTCCGAGAAAAAAATTTTTAAACATCTTTTATTCTTTTTGCTAACAGGGTTATTTGTTGTTTTATTTTCAGCAGTTCAACTAGTGCAGTCCTTGGAATATCTTAAATATTCCTTTAGAGCTGGTGTAAATTTTGAGTTTTTTTCGACCTGGTCGTTTCACCCGGTGGAGACCATAGTTTATCTTTATCCTAAGTTTTTTGGTTTTCTTGAGGGGCTTTACTGGGGGCGGAGTCAATTCTGGCTGCATAACGATTACCTTGGGATATTGCCTTTGATCTTTGTTTTTGCCGGAATATACTTTGCCTATAAGAATAAAACAATGTGGTTCTTTGTTTTAATGGCCGCAGGTATTTTGATTCTGGCTTTCGGTGGTTTTACTCCGCTCCATAAAATATTATTCAAAATTCCCGTAGTAAACGGATTCCGCAATTCTTCAAGATGGCTCGGGTTCTTCTCTTTTTCTTTGATAATTGTTGCAGCTTATGGTGTGGAATATATACTAAATTATTGCCGTGAAAAAGTTACCGCAGAAAATGCCGGCAGGATGAAGAAGTTCCTTCTGGGCGTTTTTGTGTCAGGGGTAGTTGCGCTTTTGATATATCTAATATTTTCCTCAAGTAGTGAAACTATGATTTCCAAAATAAAAGTACTCCCCCAGTTTACGGAGAAATTTCAGCCTAAGGACCAGGATTTCGTTTCAAGAGTATTGTATCTTATGATAAAGGAAGATATGCTCCTTCTTTGGATACATATATTTTCAGGCCTGGCTTTTATATATATGATTGTAAAGGGTTGGCTCCCAAAAGGTATAGTACTTATGGGTTGCCTCTTATTTGTAGTACTGGATAATGGTCTTCTTTTTATGCAGGAACATGTATATGAAGTTGGAGGAAATCAATATAAGGTTCAATGCATAAAAACTGAGCCTGTTGATCAGGAAGAGCCGGGACGGGCTGAAATCCGCAATTTCTTGAGCAAGGATAAATCTCTATACAGAGTCATGCCTGTGGGAAACCTTTTTAATAAAAACTGGTTTACAGCAGATAAAATTCAAAGTTGCGGAGGTTATCATAATGCTCCGCTGGAGAACTTTTTTACGATGCAGAGCAAAGGGTTGATAAATGATTTCAGGTTCCTTAGCTTGCTTAATGCAAAATATTTCTTAGCGGAAGCACCTATGAATCATCCTTACCTCAGGCTGGTGAGTGACGGGAGGATAAAAATATATCAAAATACTACAGTTCTGCCCCGATCTATGCTTTATACGAAATGTGTCAACTTAGATAAAGAACAAATGTTTTTAAAGATGAAAGAACAGGCATTTGATCCTTTAAACGGGCTTATTTTAAATGAGGAGTTTAAAGAACCGCTGGATAATGTTCGATATACAGGCACAGAGATAAACATTACAAAATATGAAGAAAATAGAATCTTGCTGGAAACTGAAAACTCCGGTAACGCGATGCTGTTTTTAAGTGAAGTGTATTATCCGGAATGGAAGGCTTATGTTGACGGAAAAGAAACAAAGATTTATCAGGCATTTGGTTTATTTAGAACCATATATCTGCCCAAGGGGAAGCATAAAGTAGAATTTAGATGGGACCCGAAGGTATTTTATGCAGGGGCGATAACAACTCTTTTGACGCTTATAATTGTCATCATTTTGGGAATTTTTACTTTCAGGCGGAAGAATCAAATCACGGTCAGTGCTAAACCGGACAGTAGTCAAACTTTAAAAAGAAAATAGGCCCGAGAAAAATATAAAAACTTAGTTTCTTGCTTTACTACAAAGCGCTTTTATGATATATTCTTAATATGCAAACAAAAATTGTAGTTGTAATGCCCGCATATAATGCTGCAAAAACCTTACAGGCTACCTATGATGATATTCCTAAAGGTTTAGTTGATACAATTATTCTGGTAGACGATGCTTCGCATGATGAAACTGTAAATAAAGCAAAAGAGTTGGGTCTTAAGGTATTTGTTCATACCAAAAACAGAGGCTATGGCGGAAATCAGAAGACCTGCTACACTGAAGCCTTAAAAGAAGGCGCCGATATTGTTATAATGCTTCATCCTGATTACCAGTATGACCCGAAATTGATAACTGCCATAATAAAGCCCATCATTGATGGAAGGGCAGATCTGGTTTTGGCTTCGAGGCTTTTAAGCGGTACCGCTCTTTCAGGCGGCATGCCTTTTTATAAGTTCATTAGTAACAGATTTCTTACAGCTTGCGAAAATATTTTTTTGGGCCAAAAATTGTCTGAATTTCATACCGGTTATCGGGCTTATAGTAAAAAACTTCTAACCAGCATACCATTTATGAAAAATTCAGAGAATTTTGTTTTTGATACAGAAGTGATAGTTCAGACCGTGTATTTTGGCTTCAAAATTGAAGAAATCCCCTGTCCCACCCGTTATATGAAAGACGCTTCCTCAATTAGTTTTAAAAATAGTGTCGTATATGGAATGCAGACACTTCTGGCTGTTTTTAAATACTTTTTCGCAAAAACCGGGTTCAGGAAAGCAAAGATATTTGTTAAATAACCCATGAATAGAAAAGCCGTCACTAAAAGACAGCCCCGGAGGTTTGATTGAAAATTCACAGTTCCATTATAAGAAAGTCCTGGGCAAACTTTCTTACGGTCCTAGCTTCCTGGTATGTTCGGTTGTTTTACGAGTTCCCGCCAAAAGAAATTCTCCGGCTTGAGCAGGTTAAAAGTATTCTGATAATCCGTCTGGATAAAGTGGGAGATCTGGTGTTAGCTACACCGGTTTTTAAAAACCTGAAAATGAGTATTCCGGGAGTAAAAATATCTGTATTAGTAAAAGGTTACGCTGCCGGGGTGCTCAAGAACAATCCTTTTGTAGATGAAATTCTGATATATGATAATAAAGAAGATAGAAAAAAAGCGCAAAACCGCGGCTTTGATATTGCTCTCAACCTGATCTATGATTTTCATCTTGAAAGCGCTCTGGCGTGTTTATTTAGCGGGGCAACTCAACGCGCCGGCTACAAAGATAAGTATTCCAAATATTTCTATAACATAGAAGTAGAAAAAGATCCGGCTTTTAAATATGAACTTCAAAGGAATCTTGATATTTTAAGGGGACTAAAAATAGAGATAAAAAGTGAGGAGACCGGACTTTTCCCTTCGCGAGAAGAAATAAATGAGTGTGCGGATTTTATTGGAAAAATTAGAACCGGGGAAAATGATGTTATTATAGGTCTTAATCCCGGTACAGGCCGGCGACGCAGAGAATGGTCTTTGGAAAAATTTATTGAACTTGGAAAGAACCTGAAAGCCGACAAAAAAATTAAAATACTGGTGCTCTGGGGGAAAAAGGATAAGATTAGCGCGCAAAAAATTGTTACAGGCATCGGTGAAAACGCTTTTATGGCCCCGGAAACAAATATTACGCTTCTGGCCGCCCTTTTGACTTTCTCCAAAGTCTTTGTCAGCGGAAACACGGGCCCCGCGCATATCGCTATGGCGATGAAAGTACCACTTGTAGGTCTGTACGGTAGAACCGACCATTTAAACTGGACTCCCGAAAAAAACGATAACATTGCAGTAATTTCCGGTGATAAATGCAGCTCTATAAGTGTTGCTGAAGTAATAAAAGGTGTGGAAATGTTTTTATGAGAATTTCTGCGATTATAAGTCTAAGCGGTAAAGGAAAGGCTCTTAAAAGGTCTTTGAAAACAATTGAGGGCTGGGTAGAGGAAATAATTCTACCGGTTACCCCTTCTATGAAAATTAATAAGGCATTGATAAAGAAATATAAATTACAAATACTTTATTGTAAAGCCGGGGAGAAAAATATTTTAGAGAAGGCAATTAAAGCTGCCGGAGCTGATTGGGTGCTGACGCTCAATTCGGAGGAGGAAGTTTCCATCCCCTTAAAAAGAGAGATTCTTTCAAAACTGCCGGGGCTAATGAAAAATTTTGTCAGTGTTCCGCTTGTAAGCAACGAATTGGATAAATGGAAAATAGAAAGTCGCAGCGAAGTCAGATTATTCAGACGATCAAATATAAGAAAAGGCAAAGAGTGTGAAACTTTTGTCAATCCAATTAGACATTACATAGAATACCCCGCTCCGGGGGCACCCATAGCCGGGAGACAGGAGATTAAAAAGATTCTGGTTATCAAGATAAGAGGTATCGGGGATACGGTACTTATGACCCCGTTGCTGCGCACTCTTAAGGGCTATTACAATAAGGCACAAATAACCTGTGTGGTTAAACCGGAAAGTGCTGCAGTCCTCGCAGAGAATAAGGATGTGGACAGAGTTATAGCATTTAGAAGTTTTAGGGGAGCGCTGCTTGACATAAAAAATTCAGGTAAGTATGATATGGCTCTTTGCCCGCAAGCCAGCAAAAAGACGGCTTTTCTAAGTTTGGCTTCGCGTGCGCCTCTTAGAGTTATTAATAATCATAACGGAAAGAATTATTTCACGACAGTCAGGGTCAAAAAACCGGAAGAATATGAGGATGCTGTGGACAGGGATCTTGACTGTGCCAGGTCTTTGGGCCTGCCGGTTACTACAAAAGAAGTGCGGGTCTTCACGTGTAAGAATAGACCTCCTGATATAAAGGGCTATAAGTATTCTTCAAAAGATACTGTTGTGGGCCTTAGTGTCTCGGCGAGCAAATTAAACAAAATGTGGGGCAAAGAGCGTTATGCGGAATTAGCCGACAGGCTTATAAGTGAAGAGAGTTTGAAAGTTATTATTTTTGATGACCCGGCCCGGCCTGAAATACTAAAAGGGGTTTTGCGGCTGATGAAAAATAAAGTTTACATAGTAAACGAAAAGGAACTTTCCCGGGTAATCCGGATTATAGCGGAGCTTAATGTTTTTGTAGGTAATGACTCCGGTCTTGCGCATATAGCCGCGGGTTTGGATGTGCCTTCTGTTACTATAATTGGCCCCGATGAACCAAAAATATTTCATCCGTACACAAAACGAGATAAACATTTTATTGTAAGCTGTGAAATGGACTGTAAACCCTGCTGGAAAGATTCTTGCGCGCAGCCGTTATGTCTTGAGAAAATAAAGGTTAGCGAAGTATTAAATGCCGTAAAAAAGGCGGTTTCAAAATGATAAAAGTCAGCGCAGTTGTAATTACTCATAACGAGTAACATAAT
>CAILUR010000176.1 GCA_903837445.1 uncultured bacterium
AGGTTCTTCGCGTTGCGTCGAATTAAACAACATGCTCCACCGCTTGTGCGGACCCCCGTCAATTTCTTTGAGTTTCAACCTTGCGGCCGTAGTTCCCAGGCGGTACACTTAATGGGTTACCGGCGGCACAGAGGGAATAAACCCCCCACACCTAGTGTACATCGTTTACGGCTAGGACTACCGGGGTATCTAATCCCGTTTGCTCCCCTAGCTTTTACGCCTCAGCGTCAGTTGCAGGCCAGAAAACCGCCTTCGCCACGGGTGTTCTTTCCGATATCTACGCATTTCACCGCTACACCGGAAATTCCATTTTCCCCTCCTGCACTCAAGCCAAACAGTATCAAATGCAATTGTCCTGTTGAGCAGAACGATTTCACACCTGACTTATATGGCCGCCTACACGTCCTTTACGCCCAGTAAATCCGGACAACGCTTGCTACCTCTGTATTACCGCGGCTGCTGGCACAGAGTTAGCCGTAGCTTCTTCCTATGGTACAGTCAAACAATAGAACTATTCGTCTATTGCACTTATTCCCCTTCGAAAGGCCTTTACACCCCGAAGGCCTTCATCATCCACGCGGCGTCGCTCCGTCAGACTTGCGTCCATTGCGGAAGATTCCCCACTGCTGCCTCCCGTAGGAGTCTGGGCCGTTTCTCAGTCCCAGTGTGACCGTACACCCTCTCAGGCCGGTTACCCATCGTAGCCTTGGTAGGCCATTACCCTACCAACTAGCTAATGGGAAATGGGCCCAATCAAAAGCGATAGCTTATAAATAGAGGCCATCATTTAATTGCAAAAACTTGTGTCTCTGCAATCACATCCGGTATTAGCTCCTCTTTCGAGGAGTTATCCCAGTCTTTTGGGAAGGTTACCCATTTATTACTCACCCGTTTGCCACTAAATACTGTATTGCTACAGTATTCCGTTCGACTTGCATGTGTTAGGCACGCCGCCAGCGTTAGTCCTGAGCCAGAATCAAACTCTCCAAAGATCTATTGTCTGTCGCAGGCTGAACTCAATTTGTTATCTCTCTCTCATCTTTTAAAGAACACACAAAAACATTTAGAATTTTTTGTTTTGCTTATTGGCACAATGCCAAGCAGAAAAAGAATCATACAAGATTCAATTATTTTTGTCAAGTATTTATTGCTTGTTTTAATTTTGATTTTTCAAGGGATATGAAGTGGTAAACTATTGTAAGGTATTTACCTTTATTTTTTTACATAAAATAAAAAAACCGCTTTCAAAGCGTAAGAACTCCCCGCATCTCTATTAACTACTCTAAAAGAACTTACTGTTTGTTAACATTTAATTAACACTCAATCACGAAGAAAGTTTATCAAAACAATAAACTAATGTCAATAAAAAAAACAACTTATTTTCATTATATTTTTTCAGCATATAACTTAATGCTTTAAACATAGCTACTTTCAGTATTTACCCGTTATGTACAAAAAAAGTATTTCTGTGTATATTTGTTTTTTTACTTGTTATTTATATCTTTTTAGGAAAATCATAACTATGTTTAAACGATAATCCAAAGAACATTCCACTAAGATTTAGTTTTTCATTTAAGCCTACTGGTGCTGTCAGCAGATATCTATAACCAATTTCCAATCCTGCGTAAAAGACTCCGTTAAAATGATAATATACTGCCGTCGCTAAAGCAAAAGCAAAACCACTTGATTTGTAATCAGTGATTCCTTTTCTGTATCTTGCCGAAACCGCATACCCCGGTCTTATTTCACTCCACCATAATATTTTTTCATTCATACACTTTGCCACATACCCAAGCCCTATACTTGGGATAGCCGCTATCACCCGCACATTTTGTCCGTCCACTTCATTATCTTCTATTCCCAAATGATCATAGCGCAAAGCTGCTGTCAGCCCTGGTTCAAATATATAACCAATATCCCCACTCAAATACGATAATTTATCAACTGATAATAAGGCACTATTACCTAAACCTGAATAGTTATAGTTCAAAGTCCAAAAACTACCTGCTGATAAAAAAGAAGTCAAACACATTAGCCCAACAAATAAAAATATTTTTTTCATAGCCCCTCCTAATTTTTAATTATATTCACACATAGGGAGAAAACTTTCAAGTATTATTACCTTGTCATATTGGGCATCGTATATTATTATTAAATAGTACTATATATTATGGAGATGACATGAATTACAAAAAAGCAAGCTTATGGCTGATTGGCGGTTTTACTTTACTTCGCCTCATATATATAAACCTCTATCCTTTAATACCTGATGAGGCCTATTACTGGCAATGGTCCAGACATCTTGATTGGAGCTATTACGAGCAAGGTCCTATACTTGGTCTGGTCATATGGATATTCACTTTTTTTGGTCATATAAATACTGAA
>CAILUR010000177.1 GCA_903837445.1 uncultured bacterium
AAACTGCTTCACGAACTGCAGGTGCACCAGGTGGAATTAGAAATGCAGAACGAAGAACTGAAAAGGGCAAATATAGCTGTTGAACACGAAAAGGAAAAATTCTCTAATCTATACAACTTATCAACGATAGGATATATTACGGTCGATAGCGATGGGATTATCAAAGGGCTTAATATAAGAATGGCAAGGCTGTTAGCGAGTTCGAAGGAAACCTTTGAAAATAAAAATTTTAAGATGTTCGTTTTCTCGGAACTACGGCAGGCTTTTAACGAGTTTTTAAAAAGAATATTTGAAAATGAGGACAGAACAGCTATTGAAACTGTGCTTATTTCGAAAAATGAGCTAATGGTAAATGTTTACATTGAAGGAAAAGCTTCGAACAGTAACGAATGTGATTTAAATGTCATTGATATCACTGAAAGGATACTATCTGAAAAAAAGATAAAAGAACTATTGGGTAAACTTAAAAAATCCAACGAAAATCTTGAAAAATTCAGTTATGTCGTGGCACACGATCTTGAAGCCCCCCTGCGCACGATAAGCGGTTTTGCTAAACTGATTGAAAAGGAAGCTCGGGATATTTTGAGAAACGAGTCTAAAAAGTATATAACTTTTATTTTGGATGCGACAATGAAAATGGAAAAACTAATAAAAGACCTTTTGACTTATGCTCAGATTGACAATACCGAGTTGGTCCCAGAGGAGATTGCTCTGGATAGTCTGGTGGATGGTATTATTGTTAACGCCGTTAATGGAATAAATAAAACTGGGAAGAGTATTATTATTATAAAGCACAGCGCACTTCCGCACATAAAAGCCGTAGAAGTACATATGCGGCAGTTATTTCAGAACTTAATCTTTAACGCTGTGAAATTTACAGCATTGCAGGCTTTTCCGGAAATTCAAATAAATGTCTTGAAAGAAGAGGAGGCGTATCTTTTTTCAATTACAGATAACGGAATAGGAATCGAAGCCAAGGATATAAAAGATATATTTGAGGGGTTTCGTAAATTACGCACCGAGAAAGAGTACGCCGGTAGTGGCGTAGGTCTGAACATATGTAAAAAGATAGTTACATTATATGGTGGGAAAATCTGGGGGGAATCTACACTGGGGAAAAAGACCACCTTTTATTTCACCTTGGCTAAAAAACATTTTATTTGAGGATTGTCAAAACATAGCAAAACTGATAACTTTGTCCGTGGACTATGGGAAAAGGAGAAAAGTATGTCTAGACCTTTAAAAGTATTAATTATAGATGATTCAGAGAGCGATAGCGTTTTAGTAGTGAAGACGCTGTCGCAAAATGGGTTTGATGTCTCGAGTGTCAGGGTGGACTCCGAAGCCGAACTAAAAAAAGAACTTTTGAAACAATGGGATATAATAACCTGTGATTGTGTAATGCCCGGTCTTTCTACTATGGATGTCTTGTCCATATTGAGAAGAAAAAAAATAAAAATTCCGATGATAATTTTAACAGGTATTTTTGATTATACTGTTGCACCAGAACTGATTGCAGCCGGCGCTAGCGATTTCGTTTTAAAAACCGATATGTCTAAGTTGGTGCTTAGTATAGAACGGGAAATTAGCAAACAGAAGCAAACAATAAAAGAATTAATAAAAAATGAAGAAAAAAAAATTATTGAAACTTCACCTACAGTCAAAAAAAAGCCATTTATGACTATACGAAGAAGGGTTATTATTTCTTTTGCAATTATAATTTCTAGTATAGTTTTTTTGGGAGTAATGATATTGCTGCATGGAATAAATAACTCAGGCAGGGTGTCTTTTCAAAAAGCTTCGGTGGGAATAGAACTTATAGCAAGCAACATAGAAATTTTTAGGTTACATAGAGCTGAAACATTTAGCAAATTGAATTATATCGAAGAATATTTGAAAGATGGCAAAAAATTTAAACTGTATAAGTTTGAGATTATGGAATATAGTCTTAAAAACACGAAAAGTTATGGAAATATTGACAAGGAAATTTTGAAAAAAATCAAACCAGAGGACATACGAAAAGTCCTTAATGACGGCATAATCAGAGCCGTGGATGTCCGTGTAGAGAAAATGCCCCCTAGAAAAATTATTTTTGCAAGGATGGAAAATAGTACAGAAATAAAAAATGGGATTGTAGTTTTGGATTATACAGAAGAGTATCTGGCACAGATTAAATACTGGAAACTTTACATTATTGTATTCACTTTTATTTTTTTAATAGTCCTTAGTATTGTAGTATCGTTAGGGCATTTTTTGGTAAAAAAAATTTTTAAACCGATAAAAACTATTAAAAAAGTCATAAACGAGATTGCCAATGGCGACTTGTCAGAGAGTGTGCAAGTAAAAGAATATGATGAAATGGGGGAACTGGCATATGCTTTTGAAATAATGAGGATAAGCCTGGTAGAAACTTTTACGAAAATGAATTTTGAAATCAATGAAAGGGATAGGGCTGAAAAGGCGCTTAAAAGTTTGCACTTAAAACTCACTCTTTGGGTAGACGAACTGGACAAGCGTACTCAAGAGTTAGATATTATGAACAAGATGGGTAAGATGCTGGAGTCCTGCAAAACCATGGATGAGTTTAGGTTGACTTGCAATCGATATCTGAAACAAATTTTCCCTGAGGACTTTGGCGCGATTTATATTTTTAATGTTTCTAATAAGTTTTTGGAGATTTTTTCCAAATGGGGAAACGAGCCGATTGAGGAATCCTTCGTATCGGATGATTGTTGGAGTATGCGCGAAGGGAATATTTATTTGGCAGAGACATCGGGAAATTTCGATATGTTATGCCCCCATATACAAAGTGCTGTAAGCGGAAAGTTCATAAAGACATTTTGTTTACCTATGATGGCACAGGGTAAGATCTTTGGGTTGTTTCATTTAAGGTCTTACCAAAAAGATATTGAGGTGGATAATATTAAAGGGAAAATAAAGTCAGCAAAAGAGCAGCTCGTGATAGCCGCGAACGAGCATATCACGATTGCGTTTTCCAACCTGAAGAATCAGGAGACACTCAAGAGACAGTCCATAGTGGATGTCCTTACAGGGTTGTATAATAGGCGGCATATGAATGAGGCACTGGAACGGGAAATTTATAGGGCGACTAGGCATAATAGCTCTTTTGGAGTGATAATGTTTGATATTGATTTATTTAAAAAATTCAATGAAGAATACGGGCACGACTTGGGAGACTTAGTGTTGGAAAAGATCGGTTTGATGGTAAAAACGGTTATCAGACCTGAAGACATAGCAAGCAGGTATGGCGGAGATGAATTCTTTGTCATATTGCCAGGAGCTGACTTGGAAGGAACTAATCAGTGCGCAATACGACTTATGGAAGAAGCCAGAAAACTGAAAGTGCAAGATAAAAGCGTTATACTCGGCGGAATTTCACTATCAATCGGGGTGTCGGTTTACCCTGGGAACGGCAATACTTCTGAAGAAATAATTAAAACTGCTGACGAGACAATGTTTCAGGCAAAAAAAACGGGTAGAGACCGCATAGTGCTGAACAAAAAACCTGCTGAGGAATAGCCTCTGGCTGGAATATAAATATTTTGAAAAAACTGAGCAAAAAAATCAAAAAACCATAATAAATATGTGGAAGAAAAATCCTCAAAGAAAAGCATATATTACCGAGTTAATAAAAGCCACTGAAAAAACGAATTTAATTCTTGACAAAATAGCAATATAATACTAATGTAGTGATATTAAAGTTACTTTAATTAAATACAAAAAGGAGGGTTTTATGAAAAAGGTAATTTATGTTTTGGTATGTTTGTTTATTTTGGCTTTAGTTTCGTTCTCTTCGGGCTGCACAAGTAAGACAGTGACTATTGTGGATCCTACTCCTACACCTGTATGCGGCATTATCGGTGGGAATTCTTTGGATGATGATAACAGTTATTTTAGCAATGGATTATTATTAGCGGTTTCGTTTACTGCTGCTACCAACGAAACAGTAACCACTCTGTCTTCCAAATTTGCAGTAAATGGAGGAATTACAGCTATGGGCGTATATACGAATAATGCCGGAGTACCTGGCACGCTAATGGTAGAAACTTCACAAACCACTGCAATTGGCTGGAATTCGGTCACGATAACTCCACTTTCTATCACTTCGGGAACTGCATACTGGTTAGCAGTTTATGGATCTAATACAGGGCCTCTAGATACAACCACAATAACAATAAGTTCAAAATATATGACTTATTCCTATTCAACTGGTCTTCCTGTCAGCCCCACAGGCTGGTCTGATGCTAGTGGAGCAGTAAAGATCTATGCGATAGGATGCCATTAAAAAATAAGATATAGTTAAAAAATAAAGGTAAAAGTAAAAAAGAGCAGAGCTTTTAATAAAAGCTCTGCTATTTTTTTATCTAAAACCAATGTAGTTTAGGCATAAAAAGTATCAGTTCCAAAGGGGTGAGAAAAACTCCTTGCCAACACCCTGTCTTTTATGCTATATTTATTTCGCCTTATAAATCAGGTGAAGTATAAAAACGCATGCGTGTTGGATTTTCCTGCCGGTCCCTTAAACAGGGTGTGGGAAGAGTAGATGGCGCGCAGATGCAAAAAACCGTCAGGAGGAGTATTATGCCACAGATTTCTATGAAAGCCTTTCTCGAAAGCGGTGTTCATTTCGGACACCAAACCAAACGCTGGAATCCGAAAATGAAGCCATATATTTTCGCAGCCAGAAACGGTATCTACATTATCGATCTCCAAAAAACCCTCAAGTACACCAAGGAAGCGGTTAATTTTGTTAAAACAGTTGTCCGCTCCAATAAAAAGGTGCTCTTCGTCGGAACGAAAAAACAATCCAAGGAAGCCATTAAAGAAGAAGCAACACGCTGTGGTATGCCATTTATTGCCAACAGATGGCTCGGCGGAATTCTCACCAATTTCGTGACCATAAAAAAACGCGTAGCCAGACTTAAAGAGTATGAAGAAATGGAAATCACTGGCGGTTTTGACAGATATCCTATCAAGGAAAAAATGACAAAACTCAAAGAATACGCCAAGCTCAAACTCAACTTAGAAGGCATTAAAGATATGAATGATATGCCTGGCACGATTTTTATCATTGATACAAAAAGAGAAGAGAACGCTATAAAAGAAGGCAACAAGCTTAAAATTCCAGTAGTCGCCGTGGTGGATACCAACTGTGATCCTGACCATATTGACTATATCATTCCAGGAAATGATGACGCTATTCGCGCCGTGCGGCTTATGAGCAAAATAATAGCGGACACTATTATAGAAGAGAAACAGGCAATGGAACGCGAAAAAGAAATGCAAATGAAAGCGGCAGCGGATGCTATTCAAGTGGCCACGGATGTAAAGACAGCCGGAGAAAAAGCCACAGCCATACAGGCAGGCGTGGATTACTCGCAGGTGTTTAAAGATGAGCCACCTACAGAAACAAAGTAAAACATAAAAAAAAATAATATAAAAGTTTAAGGAGATTTGATATGGTGGAAATTACTGCTGCAATGGTAAAAGAACTTAGAGAAAAATCAGGCGCAGGCTTTACTGATTGCAAAAAAGCGCTTGTGGAAAAAGATGGAGATATTAAAAAGTCAATGGAATACCTGAGAGAAAAAGGTATTGCCGATGCCTCGAAAAAAAGTTCCAGAGCCACCAATCAAGGGCTTGTCTATTCCTATATACATACCACGGGGAGAGTCGGCACTTTGATAGAGTTAAATTGCGAGACGGACTTTGTCGCGAGAACAGATGATTTTCAACTTTTGGCGAAAGAAATCTCCCTGCAGATAGCAGGGATGAAACCTTCGTATCTTAAAAGAGAAGATGTGCCTGTGGAAGTTGTGGAAAAAGAAAAAGAAATTTACAGGGCGCAAATGAAGGACGCAGGCAAACCAGCACAGGTAGTGGATAAAATAGTGGAAGGAAAATTGGACAAGTTTTATAAAGAGTTTTGCTTGCTTGAAATGGCTTGGTTCAAGGATGATAAAAAAAATATAGAGACTCTCATAAAAGAAAGTATTGCCAAAATAGGCGAGAACATAACCCTGAAAAGGTTTGTTAGGTTTGAACTGGGCGAGAACTGATAGCGCGTCCGCTGTAAGCCGTTAATAAACCCCGTTGGGTTACACCAGCGGGGTAAATATATGAAACGGGCCGGTGAAACTTATGGTAAAAAAAGATATGTATCGTAATGTAATGCTGAAAATCAGTGGAGAAGCCCTCGCTGGGAGTAAAAACGAAAGTATTGATTACGAAACCGTTTATGCCATAGCCAAAGAAATCAAAGAAGTACAACGCATGGGCGTCCGTATGAGTGTGGTAATAGGTGGGGGAAACATTTTTCGCGGCGGCAGGGGAAAAATAAAAATAGCAAGAGTAGTAGGCGACTATATGGGTATGCTCGCTACCATAATAAACGCTTTGGCTATGCAGGATATTTTAGAACAAATGGGAGTGAAGACACGGGTTATGACTTCCATAGAAATGCCTGAAATAGCAGAACCATATATAAACCGCAGGGCAAAGCGCCACTTGGAAAAAAACAGGGTGGTGATTTTCGCAGGCGGCACTGGCAATCCTTATTTCACAACAGATACCGCAGCGGTACTGCGCGCCTTAGAAATCGGCGCAGATGTGATAATGAAAGCCACGAGAGTCTCTGGAGTGTACACGAGTGATCCTGAAATAAATAAAAACGCAAAAAAATACGAGCAGATTAGCTATAAAGAAGTCTTGAACAAAGGCCTCAAAGTAATGGACCCTACGGCTATCTCGCTTTGTATGGAAAAAAAGATTCCAATTATTATTTTCAGTATGAAAACAAAAGGCAACATTAAAAAAGTTATTGAAAAGAAAAAAATAGGCACAATAGTCACGGAATAAAATAAGGGAGGAAAGAAATGGAAAATATTTTTGCCGAATCAGAAGGTAAAATGAAAAAAGTTATAGATGCTTTTAAAAAAGACCTTTCCTCCATAAGAACTGGCAGAGCAAATACGGCCGTGTTACAGGGCATAAATGTGCAGTATTATGGTTCCCCTATGCCTATCAATCAAGTGGCGAGTATTTCTCTGGTGGAAGCAAAAACTATAGATATAAAACCTTGGGACCGCAATATGGTACAACTGATAGAAAAGGCCTTACAGGAAGCGAATCTCGGCGTGTCTTTGGTAAATACTGGAGATTCCGTAAAAGTAAACTTTCCACAACTGACCGAAGAGACCAGAAAAGAAATGGTAAAAAAAGTTAAAAAGATATCTGAAGAATTTAAAGTGGATATTAGAAATATCAGGCGCGAGACCAACGAAAAACTTAAAGATAAAGAAAAGAAAAAAGAAATGTCTGAAGACGATTTGAAAAATGCTGAAGCCAGAGAACAAAAACTCACAGATAAAAATATAAAAGAGATAGACGATATAGCCAAAGAAAAAGAAACAGACCTGCTTACTATATAATAAGCGTGGCCGCAAGTGGCGGCAGAGCGCGGATGGGTGAAAATGAAAAACTACGGCACTGTTCCTGAACACATGCGATAATAATGGATGGGAACGGCAGATGGGCAAAACAGCGGTCTTTACCGCGTATTATGGGGCACAGGGAAGGGGCAAAGTCTGTGCGTGCTATTACCGAGGCCTGCGCAGAACTTAAAGTTAAGTATTTAACCTTGTATGCTTTTTCCACGGAAAATTGGAAAAGACCTCACAAGGAAGTAGCCTTTCTTATGAACCTCCTCTCACACTATCTGGTAAAAGAAAAAAACACCATGATGAAAAATAACATTCGGCTTTTAACCATAGGGGACACTTCGAAACTTCCACTGGGAGTAAAAACAGAACTTTCAAAAACCATAAAATTAACCTCAAAAAATACCGGACTTTCTCTGGTCTTGGCGCTAAACTATGGGGCAAAAGACGAAATTACAAAGGCGATAAAAACCATTGCCAAAAAATGTATTTCTAGAAAAATTAGTCCTTCTAAAATAACTGAACAGACCATAGCCGACCACCTCTATACTAAAAACATTCCAGACCCAGACCTTATGATAAGGACCAGCGGAGAAATGCGCATAAGCAATTTTCTTGTATGGCAGTTGGCTTATGCTGAGTTTTATATAACGGATATTTTATGGCCGGATTTCCGCAAAGCCCAACTCGTAAAGGCCATAGAAGAATATAACAATCGCGACAGACGGTTTGGCGGGGTGCGAAATGCTTAAAAGAATAATAATTGCCGCTATTGCCTGCCCTATAATTTATTTTATTATTATGTTTGAAAATCCTTATCCCCTTTATGTGCTTATAACGGTAGCCTTTACAATGGGGCTTAATGAAATGTACAATATGTTTGACAATAAAAGTCTTGGGACTTTTAGATATTTTGGCATTGCCGCGGTACTTGCGGGGTATGCACTTATTATTTATAAAAATGACCCTGTCTATATGTTTTACGCGCTTGTGATTTTAGTCATCACCCTTTTGTCCACAATCCTGATAACAAAAAATATAGAAAGAGATATGCCTCGCACTATCAATACGATTTTTCCTTTTGCCTATGTGGGTGCGCTGGGGAGTTTTGCTATTCTTTTGAGGCAATTACCAAATGGAAATTACTGGATATTTTCTCTTATGATGTTTACTTGGATTTATGATGGAGGGGCTTATTTTACAGGCGTAGCTTTTGGCAAACACAAACTCATTCCTGAATTGTCACCGAAAAAAACAGTAGAAGGGTTCATAGGTGGGATACTGGTAAATGTGGCGGCAGCTGTGATTTTAAAATATACAATTTTTCCATTATTTTTCCCACTTTTCCCTCTGCACCACCTTATTATTTTAGCAGTGCTTTTGGCCTTTACAGGACAGGTGGGAGATATAGCAGAGTCAGTGGTGAAAAGATATACAGGGGTAAAAAACTCCTCCAGCCTTTTATCAGAAATGGGTGGAATAATGGATAAAATAGATTCCACTTTGTTTAATGCCCCGATCTTATATCTTTATATTAAAATATTTATCAAACAATTAACCTAAGGTAGTTTAAAAAAAATAAATGAAGCATAGATAAAATATAGTGAAATACAATCTGGGGTTAGGAGTAATAGTATGGCAAAAAACATAGTTATAATTGGGTCCACAGGGTCTATAGGGAAATCCACGCTGGATGTATTTGATAAAGTTTTAAAAGATTATACGCTGCTGGGGATTTCGGCAAATGAAAATGTGGAAGAATTGAAAAAACAAATAAAAAAATATTCGCCAAAATATGCTGCCATTATGGATAAAACAAAAGAAAAAGAGTTAAAGGATGCCACGCACGGCACAAAAATTTTATCAGGATATCAGGGGCTGGCACAATTGGCTTCGCTCAAAGAAGCGGACATAGTCCTCATAAGCGTTGTAGGTGCAGTGGGACTAATTCCACTTATGGCGGCAATAAAAGCTGGAAAACGCATAGCCCTTGCTAACAAAGAGTCCCTGATAATAGCGGGGGATGTGGTAAAGGCCGCTGTGGAAAAATACGGCGCGGAAATAATCCCTGTAGACAGTGAGCATAGCGCTATATTTCAGTGCTTGCACGGAAATAAAAAAGAACAGGTAAAAAGACTAATAATCACCGCGTCAGGTGGGGCGTTTAAAAATCACACGCTGGCACAACTAAAAAAAGTAACGGTAACGCAGGCCTTAAATCATCCGACCTGGAAAATGGGAAAAAAAATAACTGTGGACTCGGGCACGCTTATGAATAAAGGTTTGGAAGTCATTGAAGCCCATTATCTTTTTGATATGCCATATGAAAAAATCTCAGTGGTGATTCATCCACAGAGCATAGTGCATTCTATGGTGGAATATGTGGATGGGGCTGTCATAGCACAACTTTCAAATCCTGATATGCGGCTTGCCATACTTTACGCTTTGACTTATCCAGACAGGCGCACTGGAGTAATTCCACCACTGGATTTAGTAAAGACGCGGACTTTGGAGTTTTGTGAAGTGGATTTGGAAAAATACAAGGCCTTTGCCCTTGCGATAAAAGCCGGAAAAGAAGGCGGCAGTATGCCTGCCTGTATGAATGCGGCGAATGAAATAGCGGTTAAAAACTTTATAGAAGGAAAAATTCCTTTTATAAAAATAGCTGAATATGTGGAAAAAGTAATGAAAAAACATGTCAAAATAAAAACCCCGACTCTTGAAGATATTTTGAAAATAGATTTAAAGGTCAGGCATATTACTCAGGAGCTTATAAATGGATAATGTCTTAAATGTTTTATATATAGTCATAACTTTAGGGCTCACTATCTTTGTTCACGAACTCGGGCACTTTCTTATGGCAAAACGCGCGGGAATAAAAGTGGACAGCTTTGCCATTGGGTGGGGCCCGAAACTTTTTTCATTTAAGAAAGACGAGACAGAGTATATTATTGCGCTTTTTGTTTTTTTGGGCGGCTATGTAAAAATGCGGGGAGAAAATCCTGAAGAGGCGGCCGCTGTGGGAGAAGGGGGTTTTCTAAATAAACCACCATTGGTAAAGATAGGAGTGGCGGTCTCGGGTGTGATAATGAATTTTATTTTTGCTATTTTTTTACTTTGGGTAGTGGCTATGGCAGGCACTACTTATTTAAAACCCGTCATAGGAGAACTAAAAGCGGGATATCCAGCGCAATTGGCAGGACTACAAACAGGGGATATTATAAAAGAGATAAACGGGAAAAAATTAAAATACTGGGAAGATGTGACAGAGGCGACAGGCAAAGCAGGCATTGCCCCGCTCACTATAGTTGTTGAACGCGCGACTAAGTCTATGAGTTTTGTTATAACCCCCAGAGTAGAAGAATACGAAGATATCTTGAAAGATAAAAAGAAAAAAGCATTTATAGGCATTTCCCCCTCGGATAAAGATGTGGAGATAAAAAAATATAATCCAGTGGAATCAGTAAAAGTCGCTTGGGATCAGACCTGGTTTTTTACCACTATTACAGTGCGCGGGCTTTACAAAATGGTGACGCGTAAAATAGAACCAGATGTCGCAGGACCCATAGGCGTAGCTCAAATTACTTGGAAAGTGGCTAAAACAGGGCTAATTAATTTGTTGGTGTTGATAGCACTTATAAATGTCAATTTGGCTTTGTTTAACTTGCTGCCTTTAGTACCGTTTGATGGTGGGCTCGCAGCTTTGTTCTTTATTGAAATGTTGCGGGGCAAAGCACTAAGTCTTAAAATACAGGAAGTTCTTATGTCTATTGGCTGGGGAATGATAATGTTATTGATAGTCTTTGTCACTTTCAAAGATATAAATAGGATAGTAAAAGAAAATGCGGAAAAAAAACCAGTGATAGAAAACATTAAAAAATGAGGAAGTAAAAATGGTATCGCGAAAAGTTAAAGTAGGAAATCTTATTTTAGGTGGCGGGGCTCCTGTGCGAGTGCAGTCTATGACCAACACCCGTACCAAAAATGTAGAAAAAACAGTAGCCCAAATAAAAGCCCTTGAAAAATTGGGTTGTGAACTTATCCGCTGTGGGATTCCTGATATGGAATCGGCGCTGGCTTTGAAAGCCATAAAGAAAAAAATACATATCCCACTGGTGGCGGATATTCACTATGATTACAGGCTCGCCCTTGAAGCTATGAAAGCCGGGGCAGATAAAATACGGATAAATCCAGGAAATATCGGCTCGGAAGAAAAGGTAAAAGCAATTATTGAAGAAGCCAAAAACCGAGCAGTGGCCATAAGGGTGGGCGTCAATTCTGGCTCTTTAAAACAAAATGTGAAATATGTGCTTACAGAAAAATGTGAAAATGAGCGTGCCAATAAAATGGTGGCATCTTTAATGGAACATATAATATTTTTTGAAAAAAATACTTTTAAGGATATTGTAGTGTCTTTAAAGGCCTCGGATGTGCCTACCACCATAGAAGCGTATAAACTTTTTTCGAAATATCGCGATTATCCTTTACACATAGGTGTCACTGAAGCTGGGACTGAACTCTCAGGTACTATAAAATCAGCGGCAGGATTGGGCATTCTTTTATATCAGGGGCTGGGAGACACGCTTAGAATTTCTCTCACTGCGGCGCCAGAAAAAGAAATATATGTGGCGTACAGGCTTTTATCTGATTTGAATTTAAGGCATAGGGGAGTAGAAATTATTTCCTGTCCTACTTGCGCGAGAACTGAAATAGATGTCATAAAATTGGCGCATAGCGTAGAAAAAATGACTATGCAGACCGATAAATATATGAAAGTCGCGGTAATGGGCTGTTCAGTAAACGGGCCTGGAGAAGCACGCGAAGCCGATATCGGAGTGGCAGGCGGGCGGGGCATAGGGCTTATATTTAAAAAAGGAAAGATTATTAAAAAAGTGCCAAAAGAAAAACTCCTCAAAGAATTTGAAAAAGAATTTAAAAAAGCCCTAAAAGAAAAATAAAAAGGTAAGCGATAAAATAAGAAAAAACCGGTAGATACTACCTCAGGAGTGCCTTATGAAATGGAGCAAAGCATTCATAAACACAGTAAGAGAAACCCCAAAGGAAGCCGAAACAGCCAGTCATAAGCTTATGCTTAGGGCAGGAATGATAAAAAAACTCGCGGCAGGCATATATGACTTTATGCCGTTGGGGTATAAGTCGGTCGCAAAAGTAATAAACATAATAAGGGAAGAAATGAATGCCGCAGGGGCGCAGGAAGTGTTATTGCCTGTGTTGTCCCCAGCCGAACTTTGGCAGGAAACAGGACGCTGGAGCAAGTATGGAAAAGAAATGATGCGCATAAAAGATAGGCACGACAAGGACTTTGCGCTCGGGCCCACTCACGAAGAAGTGATTACTGATATGGTGAGGCGGGAAATAAACTCATATAAACAGCTTCCGGTAAACCTCTATCAGATACAAGTAAAGTTTCGTGATGAGATAAGACCTCGGTTTGGAATAATGCGGGCGAGAGAGTTTATGATGAAAGACGCTTATTCTTTTGACAGAGATGAAGCCAGTGCGCTTAAAAGTTATGAAATTATGTTTGAAGCATATAAAAAAATATTTAAAAGAATAGGTTTTAATTTTCGTTCGGTGGAAGCGGATTCTGGCGCTATTGGTGGTTCAGCCTCTTCGGAATTTATGGTCCTGGCGGCTACAGGCGAAGACACCATAGTCTATTGCGCAAAGTGTGACTATGCGGCAAATGTGGAAAAAGCTATGGGAGTGGTGCAGGGAACGGCAACAGCAGGCACACAGGAAACCTTAAAAAAAATTCACACCCCAAATATCAGGACTGTGGAAGCCTTGGCAGAATTTTTAGGAAAAAAACCAGAAGACACGGCTAAAACTATTTTATATATGGCGGATGGAAAAATGCTCGCGGTTATGATGCGCGGGGACAGGGAAATAAACGAAATTAAACTAAACAATTTTTTAAATGCCTCTGAACTGCGCTTGGCTACGCCTGAAGAAATAAAAGAAAAAACAGGAGCGGCAGTAGGGTTCGCTGGGCCGATAGGGATAAAAGAAAAAGGCATAAAATTATTTATTGATAAAAGCGTGGAACCTCTCACAAATACAGTTACAGGC
>CAILUR010000178.1 GCA_903837445.1 uncultured bacterium
CACACGCATTCATTTCTGCTTGTAGGGCGGGTTGGCTCTTAGGACCGTGGTATCTGCCTGGCCTTGAAGGCACGACAGCTTTACTGCTTGCAACAATACTTATGTTTAAAGGTTATAACATAAGGGGCACTATGGGGCTTGATATGCCAAGTAACTGGCTTGTTGTGCACTGGGGATTGACGCGACCGCATACGGACAGGTATGTAGAAAAGGGCAGACAGAAAATAAAAAAGATATTTGGTGAAGTGCTGGAAGGAAAAAGAAAGTATGTGGGCTGGATATATGTGGCTTTGGGAATACTGTTGATACCTGTGAGTCTTGGTTATTTACTGGTGGGACGCTTTATGCTCTCAAAAGTAATGTTCGCTGACGACCGTTGTAATAGCTGTGGCATATGCGCCGACAATTGTCCGTTTAAAGCGATAGTAATGAAAGGCAAAAAAAATCCAAGACCATACTGGACTTTCAAGTGCGAGTCGTGTGAGAGATGTATAGCCTATTGCCCAAAGAAAGCCATACAGGGCGCATATTTGTATTTGATAGTATTATACTGGTTTATGTTCAGTTTAAAGCCGCAGTTTATCACAGTCGTAATGACAGGGTATTTGGTCCATTTGGGTTGGGCAAAGGATATGGCTTTGTCTGTTATAGAGATAGCATATAACATAGCATTTGTAGCGGTGACATATCCGTTGTTGTTTATGATGGCGAGAGTGCCGATACTAAACAAACTTTTCTTTTATACAACTCCAACTGCGATTTACAGAAGGTATAATGAGCCAGAGACGAAACTAAGAGATATGAAGTAAAGCGTTTTGTTTATTCCGCTAATAAGAAAAATTACCATAGGGGAAAGTATCGTAGTAGCATATGATAACTTGACAGAAAAGATAAGGGAGAGTACATTAATGACAAGGGAAAAAAACTAAAGGGAGGAACAAATGAAAAAAATAAGTTTGGCTTTAGTGTTAGTTAGTTTGTTTTTTGTGTTAATGTTTTCCAGTTGTGCTAAGAGTACTCTGACCGCAGTAGCCACAGCAGTACCCACATATTCATATTCTGATCTTGTATCAGTTCCGGGTGGGACATTTACGCAGACAGATGGAACAAATTGGTTTGACCACACAATTTCTGATTTTAAAATTGGAAAATACAAAGTGACATATGATTTGTGGTACACGGTGAAAACTTGGGCTTTGAGTAATGGGTATACTTTTGCTAATTTGGGGAAGGAAGGAAGTGATGGGGCAATAGGTGTAACTCCTACTTCTGCAAAATATGAACCAGTCGCTGCTGTTAATTGGCGAGATGCTATAGTGTGGTGTAATGCGTATAGTGTAATGTCGAGTTTGACTCCTGTATATTGTACTGATGCGGGTTATATGACACCGATTAAGACTTCTACAAATAGTAGTTCGATAAATTCTGCGGCAGGAAGTGAAGATAATCCTTATGTCAGTTGGAGTGCAAACGGATACAGACTGTTGACAGAAGGCGAGTGGCAATATGCGGCAAGTTGGAAAGGAACAGACTCTTCAAATGGAGCGGTGCAATATGGAACAAGCGGAACATATTGGACACCATATAACTATGCCAGCGGCGCGACAGCTGATTATAACGATGTCACTGCCACAAGTGCTGTGGCTTGGTATAGTGTAAACTCAGGAAATGTTACTCATAATGTCGGAGGTAAAAACGCTAATGCGCTGGGGATTTATGATATGTCTGGAAATTTGTATGAGTGGTGTTGGGATTGGTTTGGAGGTTATCCAGGACCATCTACAAATTACAAAGGACAAGAGAGCAGCGCCGTTCGCTTAATTAGGGGGCATTGCTACAGCACCGGTGCGGTCGGTATGCAGATAGGTTATCGCGACGGTCAGGTCCCAAAATTTGTTGGGGACGGCGACAATAGCGTAATAGGCTTCCGTATTGCGAGGACTAACTAAAATTTAAATTGAATTAAAAGTGCGGCGTTTTAAAGCCGGACTTTTTTTATATGATAACTTGACAGAAAAGATTTGCGAGAGTACATTAATGACAAGGGAAAAA
>CAILUR010000179.1 GCA_903837445.1 uncultured bacterium
AGTGCCTACTGGTATCCCTTGTGGCATTTGCACCATAGAATATAAGGAATCAATCCCATTCATAACGCTTGTCATAGGCACTGCTATAACTGGCAGAGTGGTATGCGCAGCTATAACTCCTGCCAAATGTGCGGCTCCTCCTGCGGCGGCTATGATGACCTCGCAGTGGCGCTTTAGTACTTCTTCCAAAAATGTTTTTACCTTATTTGGTGTCCTGTGTGCAGAGGTCACACTGACATAGACCTCAATCCCAAAATTTTTAAGTGTGTCCACCGTCTCCTTCATTACCGAAAGATCGCTATCCGAACCCATTACTACTGCTACTTTGATTGCCATTTCATACCTCCTTGGTATTAGTATTTTTCGGCTCTTTTAGCTATATCCCGCCTGAAATACACTCCTTCAAAAGTTACTTTGTTTATATTGTCATAGGCTTTTTTTATCGCCGCTGATAAATTTGAATCTAAGGCCACCAGATTTAAAACTCTTCCTCCAGAAGTCACCACTTCCCCAGCAACTTTCTTTGTGCCAGCGTGATATAAAAATACATCCTGACTTCCCGCAAAGGCATCAAGCCCATTTATAATTTTACCTTTTTCATAGTCCCCTGGATATCCCTTTGAGGCCAGCACAATACAGACAGCAAATTTATTTTCCAGTTCCAGTTTATATTTATCCAGAGTCCCCTCTACAGAAGCCAAAAACAAATCTACAATGTCTGATTTTATAAGTGGCAAAATAGATTGCGTTTCTGGGTCGCCGAAGCGGACATTGTATTCCAAAACTTTCGGCCCTTCTTTCGTAATCATAATCCCTGCGTAGAGAATTCCTTTATACACAATCCCATCAGCCTTCAAGCCCTCTACCGTCGGCGCTATAATATGTGTCTTTATTTTTTCTATCATATCGGCTTTAATCAAAGGCGTTGGTGTATATGCTCCCATGCCACCGGTATTGGGTCCTTTATCTTCTTCGAAAATCTTTTTATGGTCCTGCGATGCCGGTAATAGCACAAAATTTTTCCCATCCACCACCGCCAAGATACTCGCTTCCTCACCATCAAGAAATTCTTCTATTACTATTTTTGCGCCTGCCCCACCGAATATCTTTTTATCCATTATATCAGAAAGTGCTTGCAGGGCTTCTGTTTCATTAGCGCAAACTATGACGCCCTTACCTGCCGCAAGTCCGTCAGCCTTTACCACGAGGGGATATTTTTTATTTGCCTTTACATATTCTGTCGCAGTGATACTGTTTGAAAACTCGCCATATGCCGCCGTAGGAATTTTATACTTAGCAAGCACTTTTTTCATAAAAGCTTTACTGCCTTCCATTTGCGCCGCGGCTTTATTTGGGCCGAAGGCCTTGAGCCCTACACTTTCAAATAAATCCACTATTCCATTTGCGAGCGGAACTTCAGGACCTACCACGGTTAAGCCTATCGCATTTTCTTGCGCAAACTTTTTCAGCCCTTCTATATCTTCCGCTGAAATTGAAATATTTTCAGCCAGTTGTGCTGTGCCAGCATTCCCAGGGGCGCAAT
>CAILUR010000180.1 GCA_903837445.1 uncultured bacterium
GTTATATGTATACAGGAAAAAAGTGCTTGCTGTATGGAAGACCCTAAAAAGCAAGTATGAGCACATTGAAAAACTTGAACAGCTCAGACTGGTAGAAAATGGTTACAAAATAAAAGTAATAATTGTTAAAAGCGCCAGTATAGGAATTGACACAATTCAGGATTTTGAAAGCTTTAAAAAAAGAATAGAAAACGAGTCTTAATTTCGGATTAAGTAAAGTCAGGACTTAAAGCAGTGCCATTCAAATTCTAAACTATAATTTAAATAGAGGTTAAAAATGCCGACTAAATATATTTTTGTAACGGGAGGAGTGGTCTCTTCCTTGGGAAAAGGAATTGCCATAGCTTCCATAGGTGCGCTTTTAGAGGCGAGAGGCTTGAAAATTTCTGTGCAAAAACTGGATCCTTATCTGAATGTGGATGCGGGCACTATGAATCCTTTTCAACACGGAGAAGTGTATGTAAGTGATGACGGGGCAGAAACAGACCTGGATTTGGGGCATTATGAGAGATATACCCACGCCAGAATTACGGCACTCAGCAATGTGACCACGGGTAAGATTTACCATTCCATAATAGAAAAAGAAAGACGCGGAGATTTTTTAGGAAAAACAGTTCAGGTAATTCCGCATGTCACGGATGAGATAAAGACCAGGATAAAGGCCGCTGCCAAGGAACGCGAAGTGGATGTGGCTATGATAGAAATCGGCGGAACTATTGGAGACATAGAGAGCTTACCTTTTTTGGAAGCCATAAGGCAGTTTGGAAAAGATATGGGACGCGATAATGTGCTGTATGTGCATTTGACGCTGGTGCCGTATATAGCGGCGGCGGGGGAAGTAAAAACAAAACCGACACAACATAGCGTGAGCGAATTGTTATCTATAGGAATTCAACCAGATATTTTACTCTGCCGGACTGAACGGCATTTTGCAAAAGATATAGCCGCAAAAATATCTCTGTTTTGCAATGTGGAAGAACGCGCGATTATTCAGGCGGTGGATGTGGCATCGGTATATGAAGTGCCCACTGCTTTTCATGCTCAGGGACTGGATGATATAATAATTGAAAAATTGGGATTAAAAGCAAAAAAAGCAAATATGAAAGAATGGGAAAGCATAGTCGGAAAACTCAAAAATCCTAAAGCGACAGTTAATATCGGAATAGTAGGAAAGTATATAGAAATCCAGGATGCTTACAAGAGTATTAAGGAAGCAATCATTCACGGCGGAATTGCAAACGAGTGCAAAGTTAAAATCCACTGGGTAAATTCGGAAGAGGTGGAGGCCTGCAAGGATAAGAAAAAAATACTCGGGCATTTGGATGGGATTCTCGTGCCAGGAGGTTTTGGAGTGCGCGGCATAGAAGGGAAAATACATGCCATACAATATGCCAGAGAAAAGAAAATTCCGTTTTTTGGAATTTGTCTTGGTATGCAGGCGGCGGTAATAGAGTTCGCCCGCAATGTGCTAAAACTGAAAAATGCTAATTCTACAGAGTTTGACCAGTACACTCCCAATCCTGTAATCAGCATGCTGGCTGAACAAAAGATGGTAAAAAATATGGGGGGAACTATGCGGCTCGGCGCGTATCCGTGCAAAGTAAAAAAAGGGACTAAGGCCTATGAGGCATATAATGAGGGCGTAATATTTGAAAGACACAGACATCGGTTTGAATTTAATGGTTTATATAAGGAACGCTTTGAAACTAAGGGCATGACTCTTTCGGGGATTTCGCCAAATGAAATATTGGCAGAGATAGTGGAAATAAAACGCCACCCTTGGTTTTTGGCGGTACAGTTTCACCCAGAGTTTAAGTCAAAACCTACAGCAGCGCATCCTTTGTTCAGGGATTTTGTGAAAGCTTCCCTGAAAAACCATAAAGTAAAAAAATAATGGCAGACACGCAGGGCAAAGACTACAAAGAAGATATGCTTAAGTTTATGCAGGCCAAGTATAAGTCCACGCAGGAAAAAGCCAATGCGATTGCTTTGCTGGCAAAGAAATATAATATGCCAGTGGATAAACTTATTACAAACATTGTAAAGGAGTGGGTAAATGAAGACAGGCAAAAAAAACATGAAGGTCGTTAAGCTTACAGCAGAGATGACTCTTTCACAGGCGAAATTATTTTTTATAGGTGGACCTTGTATGCTGGAAAACGAGAAAATGGCTTTCCAGACAGCAGGGGCACTCAAAGAAATAACGAGCGGACTTAAGATTCCTTTTATCTTTAAGGCCTCGTATGATAAAGCCAACCGGACTTCAATAAAAAGTTTTCGCGGTCCTGGGATTGAAAAAGGGATAACAATTCTTTCTAAAATCAGAAAAGATTTAAAAATTCCAGTAATGACAGATGTGCATGACAAGTTTGAAGCGAAAGAGGTAGGGAAATTTGTGGATGTGCTTCAGATACCTGCTTTTTTATGCAGACAAACAGACCTGCTTGTGGCGGCGGCTAAAACAGGGAAAGCGGTTAATATTAAAAAAGGACAATTTTTGTCGCCTTACGAGATAGATAATGTAATCGTGAAAATGGAAGAGACAGGAAACAAAAACATAATGCTCACAGAACGCGGTTTTTCTTTTGGTTATAATAATCTGGTAGTGGATTTGAAAAGCATAGCCTATATGCGTAAAAGCGGCTATCCTGTAATAATAGATGCGACTCACGCCGTCCAAAGACCGGGCGGCGCTGGCACCTCTAGCGGTGGCGAAAGAGAATATGTGGAAACCATTGCTCGGGGCGCAGTAGCAGCAGGGGCAAGCGGAGTTTTTATGGAAGTCCATCCAAACCCTGAAAAAGCCCTTTCCGATAAAGAGACACAGATAGCTTTGTCAAAGATAGAAAACATACTGATAAAATTAAGTGAAGTGTTTGATGTGGTAAAAAAGTAAAAGATTGATATAAAACGGAAATATAAAAGAAGGATAGCATATGCCCAAAAAAAGCCTCTACACTGCTTTCACAGATGGCGCCAGTTCCGGAAATCCCGGGCATTCGGGGATTGGAATTGTTATTTATAAAGATGGGGCAGAATTATTTACCGAATCCAAATATATCGGAGAAGGAACTAACAATGTCGCGGAGTATTCCGCTCTTTTGCATTTGTTAAAACTTTGTGAACTGCATAAAATACACGAGATAAGTATTTTTGCGGACAGTGAGCTTGTAGTAAAACAAATATCAGGAGAGTATAAGATTAAAAATGATAGTTTGAGAGAGTTCGCCACTCAGATAAAAGAGTATAGGAAAAAAATAAAATTTACGCTGACACACATTAGGCGTGAACAAAATGCTGTGGCAGACAAGTTGTCAAAGATAGCCACAAAACGCGGGGAGAATTTGGACAATGTATGAACTAATGACCGGACTTTTTGCTTTGATAATGCTTTTAGATATTTACGCTATGTTAAGATATGGGTTCAATGTTATTTTTTTATATATAGGGCTTTTTTCTCTTCTTGTAGTGGTCTGGGGAGTTATAGCGATAAGAGCGCAGAAAAAGGATGAGAAAAATGATGGGCAGGGAAAATAACGAAAAACTGGCGCGGCTCTTGGCTGGCGCAGCTTTTGATATATGGGACATATATGCAGAACAGAGCAGGACAACTGCCATAACCTGCGAAGACAATAGAATAGATAAGATAGTATCGGGAATAGATTCAGGCACAGGCGTGCGTGGGGTTAAGGATTTTAGGACTTTTTATGGTTTTACTAATAAAGAAGATTTTGAAAGTTTGGCGGCAGTGGCAAGCACCTTATCTGCAGAAAAAAAAACTTCCAATAAAAATTTTACCCTTTCGGATATTCAAACCATAAATCCGCATAAAATTAAAATATACCCAGCGGACATTCTTACCCCTGAAAAAATAACTTTTGTAAAAGCATTAAATGAAACGGCAAGGGCTGTGAGTGGCCTCATCCGGCAAGTGAGTATTACATATCTTGAAAAAACGCAGACAGTGGAAATTATAAATGATTTAGGCAGAAGAGTAGCTGACACTCGCATATATTGCACGGTGATAATGCAGGTAGTGGCGGCAAAAGGAAATAGAATTGAAACCGCTTACAAGGCCATATCCGGGCAAAAAGGATATGAACTTATAAAAGAAGAAAATTTTGCGAAGCACATTTTAGCGGTCGCACAAAGGGCAGTGTCGCTTTTAGAAGTAGATAAAAAAATAACCGGTAAAATGACGGCTGTCTTATCTAGCGAGGCTGGCGGAACTTTGATTCACGAAGCAGTGGGACATTCTTTAGAAGCAGATATCGTTCAAAAAGATATGTCAAAATATAAAGGGATGGTCGGGAAAAAAGTGGCGGCGGAAATAGTCAGCGTCGTAGATGATGCGACTTTGGAAAACAAACGAGGGGCTTTCTGTTTTGATGATGAGGGAATACCAGCGCAGAAGACAGTCCTTATAGAAAAGGGAATTTTAAAAGGATATATGAACGACAGAATAACTGCTTCTCGTGATAAGGTGTCACCTACTGGGAATGGGAGGCGTGAGTCCTATAAATTTAAACCTATTGTCCGTATGTCAAACACTATGATATCGCCTGGGACAGGCAATGCAACAGCGCTCATAAAAGATACTAAAAACGGCATCTTCGTGAAGCATATGGGCGGTGGTGAAGTGAACACGGTTACGGGGGACTTTATATTTGAAGTCAAAGAAGGGTATATTATAGAAAATGGAAAAATAACAGAGTCTGTGCGGGATGCCACGCTTATGGGCAACGGTATAGAAGTATTAAACTCCATAGATGCGGTCTGTGATGATTTGGGTTTTGAAGTTGGCACTTGCGGCAAAGACGGGCAGGGAGTACCTGTAACAGATGCCCAACCGACCATAAGAATTCCTCAGATACTGGTAGGAAGTAAATAATAATTAAAGTTCATTTCCTTTCTTTTTCATTGACCTCAATCCGATACTCCCTTTTTGTTTAGCCGCGAACTTGGCAAAATTTATTATTTTTTCGTCAGCCAGTATTTTTTTGGGAGTGGCAAAGTCAGTTGCAAGGATTTTGGCAGGGTAAAATTTGTGTATGGCATCGTGACAGTCGTGACACAACATAAATATCGTATTCATTTCTTCTTTGGTAAAATGTTTTTTGTACCAGTTTTCTTCGTGTAGAGATTTAGGTATCAAATGGTGGGGGACTAAAGAAATCTCGCGTTTGCATAAAGGACAACCTGTATTTGTTTCCATTTTTTTTTAACTCCTTAAAAGTATTAGTGAAGTTTCTAAATAATTATAGCTTACTGCGAACTTCTCTGCAACGGGGGAAAAGTTATTTTTGTACTCCTAAGGCATAAAAAGACATTGACAGTATAGTATACAAAGCGTATAATTAAAAAAGAAAAAATTATACAGTGAGGTAAAATGATAACTTCCACCACACCGAGCGAGGTCTTGCAAAATGTTTTTGGATATCGAGAATTTCGTCCAGGACAGGAACAGATAATAAAAGCAGCACTTTCCGGGCGGGATTGCCTTGGAATTATGCCTACTGGCGCTGGAAAATCACTTACTTTTCAAATCCCTGCGCGTATGTTGCCGGGGACTGTGTTGGTTATTTCGCCTTTAATTTCGCTGATGAAGGACCAAGTGGACTCTGTACATTCCCTCGGCTTCAAAGCCACTGTGATTAACTCTACAATAACTCCTGCGGAACGCGAGAGGCGGCTTGGAGCCTTTAGGTCTGGAAAATATGAACTCGTATATCTCGCGCCAGAGGCCTTAGAAGGGTCGCTACAAAATTATATACAGGCCTGTCCTATCAGTATGGTGGTTGTAGATGAAGCCCACTGTATCAGCCAGTGGGGACACGACTTTCGGCCAGCTTACAGAAAACTGCAGGGTTTAAAAACACAGCTCGGCAATATTCCCATACTGGCGCTGACTGCTACCGCCACAAAACAAGTAATGGACGATATTGTGCAACAACTCGGAATGAGTAAGCCTGAAATTTACAGGGGCTCGTTTTTCAGACAAAATCTAAAACTCACCTTTCAAAAAAAAGGAAACGGGATTACGGCGAAAGAAACCGCATATAAGTTTATCCGAAAAAATCGAGAACAGAGTGGCATAATATATTGTTGGAGTCGCCGCAATGTGGAGCATATGGTAAAGTTTTTAAAAGACAAGGGGATTTCGGCATTGGCGTATCATGCGGGACTTCCCATACACGAGAGACAAAAAAATCAGGATGCTTTCATTATGGGAAAAGTGGATGTGGTGGTGGCGACTATCGCTTTCGGTATGGGAATAAATAAACCAGATGTGAGGTTTGTCATACACTGTGATATGCCGCGCACTATAGAAAGTTATTATCAGGAAATAGGCAGGGCAGGGCGCGATGGACTTCCTGCCGAGTGTATTTTATTTTATTCGTGGGCGGATGTAATGAATTACGAACATTTTTTAAACGACGCTGGGGACTCGCAAGTGGCGCGAACAGTACAGCAAAAGACGGTAGAACTTTTTAGATTGGCTGAAAGTAGCACCTGCAGGCATAAAGCGGTGATAGCATATTTCGGTGAGCATATAAATGACTGTGGTGGGGCTTGTGATATTTGTGGCGGGCACGCACTTGAAGCAGTAAAAGTGACTTCTAAGTCGGAAGCAGAAGACATACAGGATTTTCCAGAAGTGGTAGTAGAGGATAGCAATGGCTCAAATGAACGCTTGCTCTCTCTTTTAAAACAAAAGCGAAGAACTTTGGCAAACGAACAGAACATTCCTGCTTATATGGTTTTTAATGAGGCAGTTTTGCTAGCCTTAGCCATAAAACGACCGCAAAATAAAGAAAGTATGCGTGGGATTTTAGGAATAGGGGAAGTAAAATTAAAACGCTATGGGGATATATTTTTGGGAGTTATAAGAGATTTTTTGGGAGTAACTGAAAGCCTAACTCTCCTTGCTCCGGTTTTTACAAAAGCAAAACAGGGTGACTTTGTGGAGTTTATGAAAAATGTGGAACAGTGCGAAGGCAAAGAAATGATTACAAAAACAGGAAAGCGGTTTAAGTATCGATTTGAAAAACATAATTTACCTATATATGGCAGTGCTTGGGATGTTAAAAAAAATGACTTAAAACGGGCCTATGAAATGTGGCCTGTGGAAAAACCATCGGAGTTTGAAAAAGCAGGGTTGAAAAGCAGTGGCAGTTATATGTGGGCAATATTGAATACAATAATATAATATTTTGGTATTTGTGA
>CAILUR010000181.1 GCA_903837445.1 uncultured bacterium
CATCTACCACTCCATTTTTCTCTACTTGTTTTTTCTGTCCTACAGGGAATAGTTCAGGAGTACCAGGAATAACAGGCGCTGGCACAGCCGAAGTCTCATTTGAGTAATCACTTTCCACAGATGGATAAGTGTTGTTTATAGTCGTTATTACAAAATAATATCTTGTCCCATTTTTAATTCCATCTATGGTCACATAATTTTCTTTGATTCTTTTAGCTACCGGAATATATCTGGCTCCAGGTGACTTGCTCATATATACCGCGTATCCTGTAACATTTGGATCCGTGTTTGGTTCCCATGTAAGGTTGACCGCATTGTTAGCTGGAAATGCCTTCATATCTTTTGGTGGTGCTACTACGCTTATTGCGCGAACTCTTTCGCGTTCAGGTCCAAAGCGCAAGGCTACTGAGAACCTATGGCTGTCGCCCAAATGTTCAGCGTGCCCTATGTAAGCATAGTCCACTTCCCATGTATTTTCCCTGTAGCTGGCGCCACCAGTAAATCTCCCCTGAGTGGTCGCAAATCCTGTATACCCACCACGCAAGCCTAAGTGCTTTTTAAAGAACCAAGCCTCAACTCCTATATGAAGTCTTGATTCCACAGGAGGAAGCGAAGTTACAGCTTTGCCGGAAGCATCAAAAAGTGTGGTAGGTAGTGGTTGTCCGCTTATATTTAAATCACTAAAGAAATCTACATCCGCAGTAATAAGAATCGTCTCTTCAAGATAATAGGCGGAAGCCAGTTTGAAAAGAGTAGGCACTTTATCATCCTGCGACCCACCCTGCCATACTATAGAAGTATCTATATCCTGAATAAAAAGTCCAAAGTTAATTTTCTTTCCAAAACTTGGAAGCGGTACCTGATAAAGAACTCCCAAATCAAGCCCAAGACCACTCGCCATTCCTAAAATATTTTGGCCTGTGGAAGAAGTATATGAGGCAAGTGAGTTATAATTAAGATATTTTACATTTACTCCAACAGAAAAGGTTTTTTCTATATTAAGAGCGGAAGCAAAACTTCCAATTACCACAAGTTCTTTTGTCTGATTTTTATCACTATGAATAAGAGATATGAGAGATAACTGCCACGCCGTATCTTCAAAAAATGGTGAGCCAAAAGAAGTAAATATATAATATTCCTTTCCGTTCAACAATGGGCCTACAAAAAGATTTACTTCAGCCCTTTCAAGCTGAGTAAGCCCCGCCACATTCCAATACACAGCACTACCATCATCGGCCACTGCGCCAAAGGCATCTCCCATACCAAGCGCTCTGGCACCTACTCCGAGCACTCCACCTTTATCAAAGGCCGCAAAAGAAAAGCCTGCGAATGCCATAAATATTAAAATAAAAACTAAACTTTTATTTTTCATTATTTTTCGCTCCTAAAAGTTTGGATATATCGTTTCGCCATTTAACATTATCTGTGAACCTCTAAGCATCTGTTCCATATCTATCAAACCCTTGTTGTAGTTATTTGCCTGCTGTGCTGGCACTGACATAAACATTTTGCTATTATCTCCAAACATAGCATTTATTCCAATTTGGTTGACAGAAGAACCCATACTCTCCGCTATGGTCTTAACCATCATAGCCATTTCCGATATAACATATTTTGGAAGAGTGTTTTCAGTTACATAATCCATATTGAAAGCTTTTCCGCCTTCAGGCAGAGCCGCTATATATGCCGACCTGATTACGCCTGAATCCACATTAGGGAAGCCCATAGAGCTAAATGGCCCGGCCTGTGTTTGAGCAGTAGGAGTCGTGCCTTTCGCCACTGGATATGTCTCAAACATAGCAAAAGGTGTCGGGACAGGTGCTGGCACTGGTTTTTCTTTTAATTTCTTTATCCGTGCTATTTCCTGTTTTGCATTATTCATGTCTGCGTTATCTTCTCGCAAATCCCTGTCTCCAATTTGTTTCAAAAGAGCTCTCAACTGTTCCAGTGCTCTATTATTTCTGGCTTCCATAACAGGAGTAAACAAAGTCACAATCTGTACAGGAGTTGAAGCAACGCTTCCGAGTTTATCTGTCGCTTCAAAAATAAAGGTATAATCTCCATCAGATAAAAGTTGATACTTGTCATCCTGCCCATTCCACAATATTTGGGTTGGAGGATTTCCTACATCCACATATGATTTTACAAGATTATTATTTTTGTCGATAATATTTAAAACCCATCTGTCTATGCCCGCTTTCGAATAAGCATTAAGTTTAAAAACGACTGTCTCTCCGTTTTTTGGAGCAAAAGCTATTGGTTCCACTGCCGCAAAGACATCCGGAGTCGGAAGTTTTTTCTTTTCCTCTCCCCACATCCAATAAATAGAAATCCAATGACTATCATTTTCATTTTCGGCCTTTGAATCAAAAGGCACTCCACGCACATAAGCATAATCAATTCCCATTATGTATCTGCCAGAAATACCCAGCGACATACGCCATGGTCCGCTATATAAAAAGTTCTGCAACCCGCCTCTAATAGCGAAATGTCCGTCAAGGAACCATTGTTCAAACCCAAAATTTATTTTTGCTTTTTCCTGTTCAAAAACTCCTGCGTCATTTACAGTATCTACATCTATAGAAATACTTGTTATTTCATTTTGAATAAGTTCAGTAGTTCTGACAGAGACGCCGAGGGCAGAAGTAAAAGTGAGCGGTTTTTCGTTTCCGGTTTTATATCTTTTTATGCTTCCCGAAATATCCTTTAACATAACACCGAAATTTACATCTTTTAAATGTTCAATAATACGAAGCTTGTAGAGGAACCCCATATCAAGCCCCCACGCCCAAGAATCAAAATCATCCCCGACTTGGTTTTGTGCATCAGCACCTGTAGACGACATCGCTTTTATGAACTCCGGATCAGAAAACATATATTTTATATTTATGCCGAAACTAAAACTTTTATCCGTGGTAAGTGCTGTGCCATAAGTGAGCATAACAGTATCACTCTGAAAAGGAAGATTAATATATTTACGATATTTATCTGCCAGCAATTCTTGCCAAGAAGGTTCAAGATCCCCATACCATTTATACTTTCCTGCAGGTATTACCAAATCCTGCCCAGTATAGAGAACACCTCCACCTACGGCAAGTCCTGTTTGAGCAGGAATGTTAACATACAATGGATATCTACCAATAGGATGATATGGCCTAAGATAAGAGATCCCAAAATATTGTCCCCCCAAATATAAAACAAGGGTCCCAAGTCCTGTATATGGAGCTGATTTATAATATGTACCACCTGTCCAATATAGTTCATTCCTATACAGTTGAGGCAAACCAGCTGGATTATAACTCACAGCTGAGGCATCATCTGCAATCGCAGTAAAGGCCTCTCCCATACCTATTGCTCTGGCTC
>CAILUR010000182.1 GCA_903837445.1 uncultured bacterium
CGAAATACTTTTTATCACTTCTGGAATGCGGCTTCCGATAGTGCTCGCAGATGTGAACCGTGCTTTATCAGCACCTATTAATATTCACTGTGATCACTCGGACACTATGGCTGAACGGGATTCGGGTTGGATACAGATTTTTTCAGAAAACTCGCAAGAGGCATATGACTCTATGATACAGGCCATAAAAATTGCTGAGCATAAAGATGTAATGCTTCCTGCAATGGTGTCTACCGATGGTTTTATTATCAGCCACGGAATGGAAAGACTTGAAATGTTTCCGGATGAAGAAATTCAAAAATTTATCGGAGAGTATAAAGGGCCTTATAATGTGTTGGATGTGGACAATCCAATAACAGCAGGGTCATTGGTACTTACCGATTATTATTTTGAATTTAAAAAAGCCCAGAGAGTGGCAATGGCTAATGCCAAACGCGTAATTTTAGAAGTGGGAAAAGAGTTTGGAAAAATATTTGGAAAAGAATACGGCCTTATCGAGACATACAAATGCGAAGATGCCGAATATATTATGGTGGCTATGGGCTCCACAGCTGGCACTGCAAAAGCCGCTATTGAAGAACTCAGACAGGAAGGGATAAAAGCTGGATTACTTAAAATCAGAGTTTTTAGACCGTTCCCAGGAGAAGAAATTGCCGCGATTTTGAGCAAAGCAAAAGCAGTGGCTGTGCTTGACCGCGCCGAGTCGCTTAGTAATCAGGCAGGACCAGTTGCAACTGAAGTAAAAGCTGCTTTATATGATGCGGGAAAATGCGTTCCTATGAGCACCTATATGTACGGCCTCGGCGGCAGAGAAATATTTGTCGAGGATCTTAAAAAAGTCTACAGGGATATAAAGAGCGTTGCGGAAGGAAAAAGTCAGACCGCAAATGTTGCTTATATCGGCCTGAAAGAATAAGGAGACAAACACATGTCATCACCTAAACAAGCGGCAAGTATAGATGCAAGATTTATCGGAGGGCATAGAGCCTGTGCAGGCTGTGGTTTTCCGATAGCCATAAAAGAAGTGCTCTCTTCCACAAAAGATCCAGTGGTCGTGGTAAATGCGACTGGCTGTATGGAAGTCACTTCGACAATATTCCCATACTCATCGTGGAAGACTCCTTTTCTTCATAATGCTTTTGAAAACTCTGCTGCGACTTGCTCGGGAATAGAAGGCGCGTATCAGTCACTGAAAAAACAGGGTAAAATGGATAAGAATATAAAATTTGTAGCTTTTGGCGGAGACGGTGGTACTTATGATATCGGCTTGCAGTCTTTGTCAGGCGCTATGGAACGCGGACACGATATGATGTATGTCTGCTATAACAACGATGCGTATATGAATACAGGCGTACAGCGTTCCTCTGCCACCCCGTATGGTGCAAACGCCACGACCTCACCAGTAGGAAAAGTGATTCAGGGTAAACAACAGTTTCCTAAAGATTTAACCGAGATTATGGTAGCACATAATATTCCTTATGTGGCACAGGCATCAGTTGGAATGTGGCCGGATGCGACCAAAAAATTTGAAAAAGCATTTTCAATCACAGGACCAAAGTATGTTGGCATCTACGCACCTTGCATACCAGGTTGGGGCTTTGATACTTCCCAGACCATAAAACTTGCAAAGCTCGCTGTAGAGACCTGTTTTTGGCCAGTGTATGAAGTGGAAAATGGAAAATATAAGATAACATATAAACCTAAAGACAAATTGCCAGTAGAGGCATTTTTCAAAGGACAGGTAAGATTCAAACATCTTATGAACAATACTGAAGTGCTTGAAAAGATACAAAAATACACAGACGAGCGCTGGGCCAGATTGCAAATGATGGAAGACGCAACAAACAAGTAAAAATTAAATTAAAGTATAATAAAACCCCTGAAGGCGAAAGCCTTTAGGGGTTTTTGTTTTATAAACCTGTTGTAAAAACATAAAAAAGTGATAATATATAAAAGAATTGGGTATTTTTGTATAATAATCTACGGGAGCACACATGGCTGATTTTTATCCATATAAAGAGACCGAAGAAAAGTGGCATAAAGTATGGGAAACAGACCACACTTTTAAATTCAAAAATGATGGGCGTCCAAAATATTATGTCCTTGAAATGTTTCCTTATCCTTCCGGCTATCTCCATATGGGGCATGTGCGGGTTTATTGTATTGGGGATGTCCTCGCACATTATCGCAGAATGCAGGGGTTTGATGTACTGCATCCTATGGGGTATGATGCGTTTGGTTTGCCAGCAGAGAATGCCGCTATAAAAAACAAAGTACATCCAGCCGACTGGACATATAAAAATGTTAATCACGCCCGTGGGCAATTTAAAAAAATGGGAATTAGTTATGACTGGGATAGGGAACTTGCCACCTGCGACAAGGAATATTATAAATGGAATCAGTGGTTATTTATTAAAATGTTTGAAAAAGGGTTGGCGTATCGCAAAAAAATGCCTGTGAATTGGTGTCCTTCTTGCGAGACAGTACTCGCTAACGAGCAGGTGCAGGATGGAAAGTGTTGGCGCTGTGAGAGCAAAGTAGCGCAAAAGGATTTAACCCAATGGTTTTTTAAAATTACTGACTATACGCAAGAACTTTTGGACGGACATAAACTAATAGAAAAAGGTTGGCCTGAAAAAGTTATTGCTATGCAACAAAATTGGATTGGAAAAAGTACTGGAGTGGAAATATTTTTCAAAGAAGCGGACACCCAAGCCCCGATAAATGTTTTTACTACCAGACCTGATACTATTTTTGGTGCCACTTACATAGTGCTTGCTCCAACTCATCCGCAGGTGGAAGAGATAAAAAAAAGAGTGGAAGCGGCCAAGGTAAAAGAGATAGAAGAGTTTCAAGCAAAAGTTAAAAAAATGGATATTACAGTGCTCACTATGGTCTCTATGGAAAAAGAAGGCGTGTTCACAGGGGCATATGCGATAAATCCGGTCAATGGAAATAAAATCCCAGTCTGGATAGGCAACTATGTACTTATGGATTACGGCACAGGCGCTATAATGGCTGTGCCTACTCACGACAGCAGGGATTTTGTATTCTCAAAAAAATATAAACTGCCAATGATTTTGGTTATACAGCCTGAAGGAAAAGAGATAAAAGTGGAAGAAATGGAAACTGCATATGAAGGTGGCGGGAAACTTGTTAACTCAGGGCAGTTTAATGGCGAAGAAAATATCGCCGCTAAAGAAAAAATAGCTGACTGGATGGAAACTTCAAAAATAGGTAAGAAGAAAATAAACTATCGCCTAAAGGATTGGTTGTTATCGCGGCAAAGGTACTGGGGAACACCTATCCCTATGATATATTGTGAAAAGTGCGGGGTAATACCTGAGGCAGAAAAAAATCTGCCAGTGGAACTGCCACGAGATATAGAATTTACAGGAAAAGGAAATCCGCTGGAAACTTCAAAATCCTTTGTAAACTGCAAGTGTCCTAAATGCGGTGGCGCGGCAAAACGCGAAACAGATACTATGGATACTTTTGTGGATTCTTCTTGGTATTTTATGAGGTACTGCGACAATAAAAACAATAATGAAATAGTAAATAAAACAATTGCGGAAAACTTGCTGCCTGTGGATCAATATGTCGGCGGGGCGGAACACTCTTGTATGCATCTGATTTATGCGAGATTTTTTACAAAAGTTATGCGTGATATGGGGCTGATAAAAATTGACGAGCCTTTTATAAAACTCTTGACTCAGGGTATGGTGCATAAAGACGGAAATAAAATGTCAAAGTCAAAGGGGAATACTGTGAGCCCTGATGATATGATAGAAAAATATGGCGCTGATATAGCAAGGCTTTTTATGTTGTTTGCCGCACCGCCTATGTTTGACCTGGAGTGGTCGGATGAAGGAGTCGAGGGCGCTTCCAGATTTGTCAACAGGCTCTGGAGAAAAATGATTGAAAATATGGAAAATATTAAAAAAATAAATGGGGACTATGAATATGCGACACTTACTGATTCCCAAAAGAAACTTGCTCGCAAAGTACATCAGACAATAAAAAAAGTAACTAAAGACATAGAAGTAGAACAGCAGTTTAATACTGCAATTGCAGGAATGATGGAACTTTACAATGTTTTCTCGGCAACCGAACTTGAAGTAAACAAACCAAATGAAGCTAAACTATTGAAATTTGTTACTAGTAATTTTACGCTTTTGCTTGCGCCTTTTGTTCCACATTTTGCTGAAGAACTTTGGGAAAGACAGGGTGGTACTGGTAGTGTGTTTTTTCAAAAGTGGCCGATAGCGGATGAAAAGTTGACAGTGGAAGATTCCATAGAGTTGGTGGTACAGGTCAATGGTAAAATAAGAGAGAAGATACAGGTCGCTATGAACACTTCACAACTTGAAACTGAAAAAATAGTCTTTGCGAGTGAACGCCTTAAAGAATGGCTCGTGGGGAAAGAAATAGTAAAAAAAATATATGTGCCAAATAAGCTTTATAATATAGTTATTAAATAATTTACTAAGGAGAATCAAATGAAAAAAATTCTTTTAATGGTTTTGGTCTTGACTGCGGTGTTGCTAGTACCAGGGTGTGGGCTGTATAATTCACAGCTGAACTTGCCTTCGTATATAGAAAAAATTGCTATTCCAGTATTTGCCAACTCTACTGCGGAATATGAGATTCCACAGTATCTCACACAGCAAACGATAAATGAATTTATGGGCAATGGAAAATTGCAGATTACGGATGAGACTTCGGCGGATGCTGTTTTAAAAGGGGAAGTCACGAATTATTTAAACACGCCGATTGATTTCGACGCAAATCAAGTGCCACGGCAATATAGGATAATAATTCATATGACACTTTATTTCTTTGATAATCAGGCGCAAAAAATTATTTGGACTGACAAAAAAGTTTGGGAAGAAACGACTTACTATGTGCCAAATAATATAGGAATGCCGGCAGAAGACCAAAACTCCGCAAGGAAAAGAGTTCTTGACCAGCTCGCGAAGAGCATCCTTAACAGAGTTCTATTTGGATGGACAAAGTGAAAAAAGTTTTACTGACACTTTTAATTTACGGGGCCTTGCAAGCAGCGGTGTATGCTGGTGGCAATGGCTATATTATGGGGCATATTACTACCTGTACTGGCTTGCTAAACAATTATCCAGCGGACACGAAAAACTGGTTTTATAGAGGCCAAGACAAGATAATACAATACTGGTGCTATATGCTTTTTCCAGGAGCTGCGAAATCCATAAAAATTAAAGAGACCACACACCTATTTTTAAATCCCTATGAAATGTACACGGGTGGTTCCAGTGTGTTGGGAGAAGATACTGACAGGTATGTTTTTGAAAATAAATGGATAGACCCCAATGGAAAAGTAATTTGTTCAAAAATAGTAAATTGGGATAAGGGCTCAGCTTCCGCCAAAAAAATTATAATTGACTCAAAAGAATATATCCCATATATTTTTGTGAATTACATAGAAATAGATACGGCTGTCGCGATAAACGGACAGGACAGTCTTCCTGAGAAACAAGGGCTCTATCACATAAACTTATATGTGAACGGCAAACCGGCTGCGGTTACTTTTTTTGAAATGAAAAACTGAGGCGGCTATGACAGCGAAGATTTCAAACGCCGGGCGATTTTATATTGTAAGGGCTTCTGATGATTTTTTTTCAGAGGATTTTATAAACAAGCTCGCGACAAAAGCATTGGGCGTCGGTTTTGAAAAGGCAAATCTGCAGGTCTTTGATTATTCCGACAAATCAGCTATCCCTGAAATAACTGCTGTGATTGAAGCCATAAATACATACCCGTTTTTAAATCCCATAAATTTCATAGTAGTAAAACAATTTGGAAAAATGAAAATAGATGACTTGCGTCAGCTTATGCCTGTCATTTTAGATTTGCCTGAGTTTGCGTATATTGTGATGACTACCAATATGGAAAATAAAGCGTATGAAGCAAAAACAAAAGAGTTTGATATTCCCAAAGTCAATATCACTGATTTGTCCCAATGGGGCGCGTATGAGATTAAAAAGTGGATGGGGGAGTATCTGAAGGAATATAATAAGACCATGGTGCCTGGCTTACTTGAAACCATTATAATGGAATCAAATGAAGATGCGATTTTTGTAAAAAATGAAATAGACAAGTTGTTTTTAATGGCGGGGGAAAGGGTTTCAATAACTGAGAAGGACTATGCAATGATAAAAGGGTCTGATCGGGAGTATGATATCTGGCAGTTGGTGGAAGCGGTGGGGGCAAATGACGAAAAAAAAGCCTTTATGATGCTTGATAAAGTATGCGACACAACAGAGCCTGTAATGATTTTGGGCCCTATTTTTTCACAGTTTCAAAAGATTTATACCTATTTGTATTTTGATATGGTGGCGAAAGAGCCTGGAAAAATTTACTCATATATAAGAACCTGGCCAAGCGAAGTGGAAAAAATTAAAACGCGGGCAAGTAAGTTTCGACAAACTAAATACGATGATGTGCTTGCCATAATAAAAAAAGCGGACAAAAAAATAAAACTCTCTGATAAAAAAAGAGCCAAAAATGTTTTGTATGTAATGCTTCAGGAAATATTTTTGGCGGTTAAAACGAAGTAAGACGGGCTAAAATAAAAATAACAAAAGCCGGTTTTTAAACCGGCTTTTGTTATTTTAGGGAAGAGAAAAGTTATTTTTTAAGTTTGTTTACAAAAGTGGTGATTCTGCTTTTGTATCTGGCGGCGGTATTTTTCTTGATTATGCCGCGCTGTAAGGTTTTGTCTATTACGGAAATTACTTTTGGCAGGGCTTTGATAGCTGCTGCGTGGTCTGAAAGTTTTCTGGCAGCTTTAAGCGTGGTCTTAAGCTCTGAAATAGCAGCTTTATTTCTCACTGTTCTTTTCTTTGTTTTTCTCACATCTTTAATAGAAGCTTTTAAATTAGGCATTTCTTTTGCGACCTCCGTGGATTTTTAATATTACGAATTTTAATACAAATATAGGTTAATGTCAATAAAAATAAGGGCGTTATGCGTGCGTCAGACTTATAGAATAATTAATATCTTGCGCTTTGATTTAATAGATATATAATGAGTTTTATTGAATGAAATTGATACTATTCTGTTTGTGGAGGCGAAATGTCAGGAAGCAAGATTGCAGGAGCGGCGGTAAAGGTAAGTGCTATCACTATGATAAGCAGAGTCCTGGGGTATATTAGGGACGCTTTGTCGGCAGCTCTTTTTGGTGTGGGTATGATTTCTGACGCTTTTTTCGTGGCTTTTCGGATTCCCAATATGCTTCGCGACCTTATGGCGGAAGGCGCTTTGTCTTCTGCTTTTCTTCCAGTCTTTACAGAACATGTAGAAAATAAAAAAGATGTCTGGCGGTTGGCGAATAATGTCCTGACTGTGCTGACGATAATTTTGTTAATAATAGTTATTCTTGGAATGATTTTCGCCCCTTTTATAGTTAATCTTATAGCACCTGGATTTTCCAAAGACCCTGAAAAGTTTGCTTTGACAGTCAGCCTGACCCGTATATTATTTCCATTTATTATGTTGGTAAGTTTGGCGGCAATCTTTATGGGGATATTGAATTCTTTTAAGAGTTTTTCTGTTCCGGCTTTTGCTCCAGTGGTGTTTAATATCGGAATAATAATTTTTGGAGTTTTTATCTGCCCAAGGTTTAAAGAAAGCAATCAAATTTATGCGTGGGCAGCAGGCGCGATATTCGGCGCAGCACTTCAGTTAGTGGTGCAGATTCCTCCAGTGATTAAAAAGGGGTTTGCTTTTAAACCAGTACTGGATTTGAAGGACAAAGGTTTGCAAAGAGTAGGGAAGCTTATGATTCCTGCGACATTGGGGCAGTCAGTCACTCAGATAAATCTTGTCGTGAATACCATCATAGCCTCATTTCTCACAGCGGGTAGTGTGTCGTATCTTTATTATGGCAACAGGCTTATGCAACTGCCTTTGGGGGTTTTTGGAGTGGCGATAGCGACGGTGTCGTTTTCTTACATTTCTACATATGTGGCTAATGGCGATATGGAGAATCTGCGTAAGACACTGAACTCTTCCATAAAACAGGCCTTGTTCATAGTGGTGCCAGCCTCAGCGGGAATGATTTTTCTAAGCCGACAGATAAATATGCTGCTCTTTTATTATGGGAAATTTACATATGTAGATGTAATTAATTCGGCAAATGTGTCTGCTATGTATTGTCTTGGCATTTTTGCTTTCAGTGGCACAAAGATACTTACTCCTGTTTTTTACGCTTTGGATAAGGCGCATAAGGCAGTGAAGATAGGGATAATGACTATTGGTTTGAATATAGTTTTAAGTATTATTTTTGTACTTGTGCTTCCAAAGGACATTGCTTTTATAGGGTTGGCACTGGCAATGGCTATAAGCGGAATTGTAAATTTCTTTGTCCTATATTACACCGTAGAAAAACAGATTGGAGATATTGGGCGCTCTGATATTCTTGCCTTCGCTGGAAAAATTGCCGCGGCCTCTGTGCTTATGGGTTTGATTATATTTTTGGGGGCTGGCTATATAGAAAAACTTTCTGGTCTGGCACAACTTTCAAGACTTCAAAATGGGTTGCTTGTGTTGGGGCTAATGATAATAGGCGCTATAATTTATTTTTTACTAGTCAGTTTAATGAAGGTGGAAGAGGGCGGAAAATTGATTAATTTGCTTAAAGGAAAAATCATAAAAAAGCCTTAAACAGATAACTTAATAAACCTGAAGATATAAAATAGAGATTGATTTTTTATTGATATTTGTGTATAAAATATACCCTAAGGTTGCCAGGTCGTCTAATGGTAGGACATCTGCCTCTGGAGCAGACGGCTGAAGGTTCGACTCCTTCCCTGGCAGCCATAAACCACTCGCTTTGCTCGGGTATATGGCACGCCATTTCATCGCAGCTTATCGCATCGCATACTGATAAAACAACATAATAGAACAACACAATACAAAACAATAAAACATAAAACTAAAATGCTTTAAATAAGGTCTTTATTTTTGGGGGTATTTAGTTTAAGATTATACAGAAATCAATAATAAACGGATGGTGCATAATGGCAGTGATAATAGATGGCAAGGCAGCGGCGCAGAGCATAAAGAAAAAACTCGCGGACTTGACAGCAGGTATGACGAGTAAGCCTGGAATTGCTGTGCTCCAGGTTGGCGAGAATCCCGCTTCACAATCATATGTAAACTCCAAAGAAAAGGACAGCCAAGAAGCTGGTTTTTATTCTGAGATATTTCGCTTGTCGGAAAATACTACGCAGGAAGCACTTATTAAACGAGTGGAAGACCTCAATGCGAGGAAAGAAATAAACGGAATACTGGTACAATTACCACTTCCAAAACATATGGACTCGGATACAGTTTTGAATAAAATTAATGTTTTAAAAGATGTGGATGGGTTTACTTATATTAGTGCGGGGCGGCTTATGTCTGGCAAACCAGCTTTTGTAGCCTGTACGCCTAAAGGGATTATGAAACTGATAGAAGAGACTAAAGAAAAAATTGAAGGAAAGACAGCAGTGGTAATCGGCAGAAGCAATATAGTGGGGAAACCTATGGCAATGCTACTTTTAAATGCCAATGCGACAGTAACAATCTGCCATTCAAAAACTAAAAACTTAAAAGAAGTCTGCGCCTCAGCGGATATTCTCGTGGCGGCTATAGGCAGAGCAAAGTTTGTGACCGCAGATATGGTGAAGTCCGGTGCGATAGTTATAGATGTGGGGATAAACCGAGTGGATGGCAAACTTGTCGGAGATGTGGATTTTGAAAATGTAAAAGATAAGTGTTCATTTATCACGCCTGTGCCAGGTGGAGTGGGACCAATGACAAGAGCTATGTTAATGCAAAATACTTATGAAGCGTATTTATTACAAAATGAGAGGGCAAAATAATGAAAAAAACTGCGGTGTATCCTGGAACTTTTGATCCTATTACTTACGGGCATCTTGATATTATTAAGAGAGCCGGAAAAATGTTTGACAATGTCATAATCGCCGTCTCTTCTGGCGAATGGAAACGCCCACTTTTTTCTTGGGAAGAAAGGCTTGAAATGGTAAAGACTGCTACAAAGGGAATGGACTTTATAACGGTGGAGGCATATGACGGGCTCCTTGTGGATTATATGGCGGCAAAAAAAGCGCGCATAGTTATAAGGGGGCTTAGGGCTGTGTCTGATTTTGAATATGAATTTCAACTGGCGCTGGTAAATAAAAATATGAATGCGGATGTGGAAATGATTTTTTTAATGCCAGAACAGAATTTCCTTTATATTTCATCTTCAGTAGTAAAGCAGATAGCTTATTATGATGGAGATGTGAGCAAGCTGGTACCGGTAAATGTGGCGGCTAAACTTCGGATAAAATACCTGCCAAAACCATTAAAACTGGCAGCAAAACGCCGTAAACAAGATACTCAAAAAGGCAAAAAATAGGCAGTATTTTAATAATAATTGTTTCAATATAGAGATTTTGCCTGTATAATTAACGCATAAATTAAAGTATGGTTTTGCGTCTGCATTCGGCAGGCGTGGCATATAAAAATGTTTCTAAATTAGAATAACCTTTCGGAAAGATTCGAAAGGTTAATTGAAACACGGCAAGTGCCGTGGTTTCAAACGAGCAAGGACGGCGCGATTAAATCGGCGTAAGTGTTTACCTGCCTGCGGAAAGACCGCATTCGGATAAAGCCCAAACGGATTCACGCACCCACCGGCTTTGGTTTTTCACAAGCGACCCCACTGAGGGCGCAAGGAGGCAGTATGAACATTTATGTAGGCAATTTGGACAGAAAGACAACGGAGGAAGAACTGAAAGCTGAATTTGAAGCTTTTGGGCCAGTATCATCAGTAGCAATAATCAAGGACAAAATCACAGGTGAAGCAAGAGGTTTTGGTTTTGTTGAAATGCCTGACAAGGCACAGAGCGAGGCAGCAATCGCCGGACTCAATGGAAAGGCAGTAGGCGGCAGGAACATCACTGTTAATGAAGCCAAACCGAAAACAGAAGGCGGCGGCGGCGGACGCAAGTTCGGCGGCGGCGGCGGACGTGGCGGAAATAGAGGCGGCAGCGGCGGCGGCGGCAATCGTTGGTAATTCAATCCTAAAAGGGATTTGATATAAACCCCGGGGCTTTTGTCCCGGGGTTTTTTATTTAAGCAATAATGTGGCAAAAAATATAATACCTAAGGAAAAATAAAATGAAAAATACTGAACTTTTAGTAATGGGATATGTTGCGGGTTGGGCAGCGCCTTTGGGCTGGACGCTTGAGGCTGTGGATTGGAATGCCTTAACTCATATTATTGATACTTTTGCTATTCCTGATGCTACTGGAAAAATAACTACCAAAAGAAAACTTAATGACAAATGGATTGAAAGTTTAATGGGAAAAGAACTGGTGACACAGGCCCACGCTAAAGGCGTGAACGCTATGGTCTCTTTTGGCGGCGCTAAGGGAAGCGATGGGTTTGCACTGGCTTCAAATAATCCGACGACAAGAAAAAAACTGATTGAAAATATTCTTCAGCTGGTGGATGAATATGGTTATGATGGAATAGATATTGATTGGGAATATCCCACTGCCGCAGAAAAAGAAAGTTTTATGCTACTTATGAAAGAACTCTATACGGCGGTTAAAAAGCACCATCGTAAAGATTTTAAAGGACAGGATTTGTTGGTAACTTTTTTTACCACTGCGGGGCTTTATGATGATGGGGTGGATTGGGCACTTATAGGAAATTATATTGACTATGCCATACAGAGTGGCTATCAGTGGTCAAATCCATACAACGGACCACTTAGAAATACTGGCACATACGAAGCAAAGTCGGGGCGGATAATTGAAAACTCTATTGATGGTTTCGCTCAGGGAGTAATTCAAAGAGGCCTGCCAAAAGAAAAATTTATTCTTGGACTGCCATTATATGCAAGGCCAGGGAAAGAATATTATAACAACATAGTAACTGAAGGCGAGTTCTTGGGCTACGATGAATTGCAGGCTGAGGCAAGGTATCTGCATAAAGGAATTGTGCAACATTTAAATACTCCGCAGGCCTATTTGGATAAAATGGCTTATGTAAAAGAAACGGGAAGACCAGGAATTGCTATGTGGCAACTCACTGATATATATCCTCGTGTGGATATTTGGGAAGCAATAAAAAAAGGAAAATAATGCCATTTTTTTAGTTAAAAAATGTTAAACTAACTGAACAAACTTTATTGGAGTGAAATATGAAATTTGCGCAGTCAGTGGCTTTAACGATAATGTTTCTTTTTATGGCGGGTATTTTGTATGGGGTTGATATCACAGTTGACACCGTTTCTAATACTTCTGCCATAAGCACATATGTATACGGGACAAATCAAAACTTGTCAGGTGGAGAAAACTTTACAGTAAGGCGTCTCGGTGGCAACCGTTTGACAGGATACAACTGGGAAAACAATGCTTCTAATGCAGGAAATGATTGGTACAATCAGAGTGATAACTATCTTCCGTCTTCTATGGGAATTTCTGTGGCTGAAGAAGCCACTCCGGGAATCTGCCTAACAAAATTTCACGAAAGTAATCTCTCAAATAACATGGCTTCATATGTCACACTGCCTATGGCAGGGTATGTGGCGGCTGATATTTCAGGCATTGTGAGTGTTGCCGAAACTGCGCCTTCGGCGAGATGGAAAATAGGGAAGGCTGCGAAAGGTACTGGCTTTATATATCCTCCAAATACCGCAGACAATTATGTTTATGTGGATGAGGAAGTCGCTTTTTTAGTAAACCGCTATGGACCAGCATCCGTCACGACCGGAGTTAAATTTTATTCTATGGATAATGAACCTGACATATGGGATGGCACGCATGTGCGAATACACAGCACACCTGTGGGCGCCGCGGAATTGGTGACAAAAACAGCGGAGCTTGCAAACGCTGTTAAAAATGTGGACTCTTCTGCACAGGTGTTTGGTTATGGTTCTTATGGGTTCAATGGTTTTTATCAACTTCAAAACGCCACAGATTGGGCGACAGAAAAAGGTTCTTATGATTGGTATATTTCTTATTATCTGGATAAAATGCGACTGATGTCTCAGGTGACTGGAAAAAGATTGCTCGATGCACTTGATTTGCATTGGTACCCGGAAGCAAATCAAGACGGGACTTCAGACACTCGGATACAGGGGCCATCAGGAGCGGTGACACCATTACCGACTATTGCCGCTGTCGCACGAGTTAATGCACCGCGTACTTTATGGGACTCGACATATACTGAAAGCAGTTGGATAGGGCAATACTATAGTTCCTTTCTTCCCCTCATACCAAAAGTGAAACAATCGATTGCTACATATTATCCAGGAACAAAATTGGCGATAAGCGAATATGAATACGGCGCTGGGGGACATATCTCTGGCGGGATAGCGATAGCGGATGTGCTTGGAATATTTGGAAAGTATGGAGTGTATTATGCTTCGTATTGGAATACAGAAGCCGGCGCATATACTTCTTCGGCATTTAAAATTTATAGAAACTATGATGGTATGAATAGCGCATACGGAGATGTCAATGTGAATGCAGGTTCAACAGATACCGCCAACTTGCCTGTCTATGCCGCATATGAAAGTGCCAATCCTAAAAAACTGCATTTAATAATTATTAACCGAAACTTCACCACTGCGCAGACAGCAAACATAACAATTACCAGTCCGAATAGTTATAATCACGCAACGGTTTATGGCTTTGATAGCAATAGCTCCACCATTACTATCAAGGGAACATATTCTTCTATTGTGGGGAACGCCCTTTCTTTCAGCGTGCCAGTGTTGAGCGTCTATCATGTATTTTTTGAAGCTCTCACCACTGCTACAGTGACACCAACAATTTCAGCTACTAAGACTATAACCGCTACAGCCACACCCACACTTTCGGCTACCACGACTAGAACCTCTACAGTGACACAAACACTTTCAGCTACTCCGACTATAACCGCTACTTGGACCGCTACGATTTCACCGACTTCGTCTATGATTGATGATTTTGAAGATAATGATTTTAATTATAATAATAAAAATTCTGCTTGGAACAAATACGCGTCCACAAGTAGCACAGGGACATATTTAATTGTTACTGGAGCGGCGCAGGGCACATACGCTGGATACTTTGGCGGCACCTTGAGCGGTAATGCGTGGGCCACCCTTTCCATAACAAGTGGCTTTAATGCTACTAACTCGGAAACAGATTTACATAGTTCTACGGGTTTAGAAATGTGGTTGAAAGGGAAACAAGGCACAGGCACCAGCGAAGCATTTTTGATTTATTTAGTGTCTTCAAATATAACTGATGGCACTTACTGGAGATTTTCTTATGTGCCTTCTACGGCGTGGACAAATTATAAACTGACTTGGAACTCTTTTCAAAAACCAGGGTGGGGACAGGGGAGTGCCTGCACGCTGGATGATGTTATGACTCATGCTACAGGAATAAGTTTTTTGATTACAGATTTGACTGGAACTACTGGAGTAAATAATACTGGAAATGAGTGGGACATAGATGCGTTGAATATATTTACAGTTCCGCCGTCACCCTCTCCGACTATAACTGCTACTCCAACTGGGACGACCACTCCGCCGACTATGACTCCCACGCCGAGTATGACACCTGACAAAGCAGTGTGCGGGATAAGAATACTTTCTTATTATTATCCTTCGGCAGGATATGATGCTTCAAAAATACCATACAATGAAATGACACACATAGCGCATTGCTTTATAGTGCCTAATGCCG
>CAILUR010000183.1 GCA_903837445.1 uncultured bacterium
ATATTGTTTTCAGCGTCTGTAACGCAGTACTTATTTCTTGCCATTTTCCCATATCCATTGTTTCTGATCGTATTTGAGCATCAAGAAAAACATTTCTCACCCTTTCAATACTTGAGAGCTTTGAACCGGTTCCAATAGTTCCAGACCCGAGATAATCAACCAAAGGCATGGTGGACGACATATTGGCAATCTCTTTAGAATAGCCCTCTGTATTCATATTAGCAATGTTATGCGCCGCTGTATTTATTCCCAAGGTATTTGCCCGCATTGAATTTAAAGCTGTGTAAAGACTAAGATTTATACCTATCATTTAATTCCTCCCTTTATATTTTACTATCAAAATTTGTTTTTTTTACTGGTTCTGTTTTTAGTGGGGTCCCTGTCTGTGTATATGTGCCACCGAGTTTTGTCGGATCAACATTTATTTTTGTTTGGACATAATTTACATACTCTGTAAAGTTTTTCAAAAGGTGGGCATTGGCAATGTTGATTGTATCTACCTCTTTCGCCATTTCTAAAAGTCCCAGAACAGCTGTGCCTATCTCATTGGCTTCGTCAGTTTCCATTTTTTCCAGCAATTCGTTAAGTTTCACTGAACCATCATTTTTCAAACCTAATCCTTCCGCCATTTTTAAAAACAAATCATATTTCTGCATCTCCATTTCCTTTATGCGAGTCACATATTCGTCTTCTTCCTGTATAAGTTTTTCTATATTTTTAAGGTTCTTGATTTTGAGCGCCTTATTTTCTTCCCCTACCGTCTTTTTCAATTTCACATACAATTCCAACTGTTCTTTCACAGCTTTTAAATAATTTTCTTTTAGTATTTTTTCTACCATAACCTCTGTCAATCCTCCATCAACATTTTACCAGCGAGCAAATAAGAAGAAATATTCTGGTTATTTTCAATTCTCTGCCTCGCCGTTTCCACTGCCGCAGGTCTCACTTCAGGCAACTGATTTAAACCTATAATGGCACTATTGATTTCTTTTGCCTGTTTGGATATTTCCACCCTGTCCGGAGTGGATGTAGGTATGCTGGTAGTCGGTTTTACATCTATACTTTTTTGCTTTGTTTCCAGAATTTTTTGTGGAAGGATTGGATTGATATTTCCTGAATTATTTGTTTCCATAAAACACCTCCTATATATTTTTTATTTCTTTCACATAATATATATCGGATAAAATATCACAAACTTTAGTTGTTTTTGAAAATATTGTTAGATTAGACCAGAACCCAGTAAGCCCCTTATTTTTCAGGCTTTTTCTGGTTCATTCCTCTTATTTTTGAAGCGCAGTCCTCGCATATAGAACCGGTTTTTGTCGTTTTGCCACAAATACGGCAACTGTGCATTTCTTTCGCCTGAGATATTTTTAAAGACCCAGCCTTAATAAGCCTGGAAATTGTAACTTGTTCCACTTTCGTTTTTTCACGAACTTCAGCAATACTCGCAAGCGGGTGTGCCCTTAAATAATCGGTTATTTTTTTGAGAGTTTTATTATCTTCCACAATACAGCTATGACATACCAGTTCTCCATTTTCAGAGTTAAATACATTGCCACAGCGTTCACAATTAATTAGTTTAATTTTCTTCCTCCAGTTAGTTTAAAAAAGAATATGATTTACTTTGAATTCCCAGGAAGCGCAGGTTGATATGCCGCTACAGCCAGTGCTTCTCTTTTTGCCTGAGTAGCCGCATCCGCCGAAAGTTGTTTATACAACATACCTGCAAGCCCTATTCCTCCAGCTTTAGCAAGTTCTTTCGAGATACTTTCATCATACATACTTTCGTATATTTCTTTCGCGTTGCTTTTTTCCATAAGGGGATCATCAGGAACTGTTTTTCTCATTTGTGAAAGCATATAATTCAAAAATATGGATTCAAATTCCATAGATACTTTTTTAAGTTGTTGTGAGGTGTTCGCTTCTTTAAGCGAAGCTTTTTGTGACAACATTTTTGCTTGAGTAAGTTTGTTGTCCATACTTGCCATCTCTGCACGGGTGGACATCTCCGCGCCTGCTAAAAATTCACCACTCATAAGTTAAGCTCCTTACATTATTTCTATTTCGCCGTGTAAAGCACCAGCGGCTTTTATAGCCTGAATAATACTTATTATATCCTGTGGAGAAGCGCCAAGCACATTTAACGCACTTATCAAATCTATCACGCTCGCCCCCTGAGGCAAGGCCACAAGCTGATTCCCCCCGCCTTCAACTTTTACAGAAGAATCATTATACAAAAGTGCAGATGCTCCTGGAGAAAAAGGATTGGGTTGTGAAATTTGTTTAGTGACATTTATTGTGACATTATAATTACCGTGTGCGACAGCACAAGTATCTATAGCAATATCCGCGCCCATAACCACCGTTCCCGTGCGCTCGTTTATTACAAGTTTTTCAGACCTTTCTTCTACTTCCACATATAATCCTTCCACAGCCGCAATAAATTCTACAGCATTATTTTGAAAATCAAATGGCACTTTTATTCTTATAGTATTAGCATCAACTGCATTTGCAATTTCTCCGCTCTGTGCCCAAAACTGCTGATTAATAACTTCTGCTATTCTGGAAGCTGTGGTAAAGTCCGAGGTCTGAAGCTGAAGATATACATTATTTTTATCATCTACAAAAGTCACAGGCACTTCTCGTTCTACCAACGCACCTTCAGGCACTCTGCCAACAGTCTGTTTGCCTCTCGTAGCCGAAATTCCGCTCACAGAGGATTCTCCGCCACCAGTGGACAAAGCACCCTGAGCTGTCGCATAAATATTCTCATCTATTCCTTTCAAAACTGTCTGAAGCAATACTCCCCCATCAAGACTTTTAGCATCTCCCATAGACGAAACCAACACATCTATTTTATCGCCTTTTTTTGCGAAAGGTGGAAGGATTGCAGTTACCATAACTGCGGCTACATTCCTTACATTAATGTCGCCCGCCCCTTCAGCGATTCCAAAACGCTTTAACATATTTGTGATAGCCTGTCCTGTAAAAATTGTGGTTTTCCTATCGCCTGTGCCTTTCAAACCGACCACAAGTCCAAAACCTGTAATCTGGTTATCACGCACTCCTTTAAAACGCGCCACATTTCTTACCCGCAGTTCCACTGCAGGCAACAGTTGCGCAAATAATAATGCCAGTAATACAAAAAGTATAGTAGTTCTTATCGCGGTCTTTTTCATTTATTCACCTCTTTAGAATATACCAATCCAATCAAGTATTCTGGTTAAAATACCTGGAGAGGTTTTCTCTCCTATCGGTCCTTTGCCTTCATATTGAATATTTGCATCCGCCACAAATGTGGACAGTATGGTATTATCCGCTGAAATATCTTCTGGTCTTATCGTGCCTGTGATTACAAGATTCTGCTTCTCATCATTTATCTGAATTACTTTCACGCCGCGTATGACAAGATTGTTATTTGACAAAACTTTTTCAACTTTTGCCGATATCTTTGCTATTAAATTTCCACTCCGAGATGAATTGCCTCCACCGGCTTGGCTTTCCATTCCGCCTGCGCCCCACGAAGGCACGCTGGGGAAAGTCACTCCGCCGCCCCATTGACTCAGTCCCATACCTGCAGAAAGATGCTGTTCTTTGTTTGTTTTTAAACCAGCACTTTGGGAACCACTGGTGCTCTCTATTACAAAAATTGTAACTAAATCTCCAGCCCTTATGGCTTTGTGGTCCACATACATAGAAGTTATATTTTTATCACTTATAATTTCATCCGCTGATACGAAAATCGCAGCTAAAAATAATACTGCCATTGAAATTAAAATTACTTTTTTCATTTATTCACCTTCTTTATTTTTCTATTATTACTGCGCCACTCGGCGCTACTTTTCCTTGCACAGTAACACTTTTCTTTCCTATCAGTTTTACATCTACCCTTTCACCCTGTCTGCCATCTGCCATAGCAATCCCTGAGGCCTCAATACTTACTGATTTAATTTTAACTACCACACTCACTTTATCTCCCCTCTTGAAAAGTGGAGTTATCTCAAACATACTTCTTAAAAGCACAGTCCCTTTTCCTACTCCCCGTTTTGTAACCATATTCCCCAATTCGGAGGCAGAAGTCACAATATCTTCTGGCATATAAGTGATGTCTTTTTTTTCAACTTTTACAGCTGTTTCCGAGATTACCATACCTCTGTCAAAATCAGCAGTGCTGATTAAGCAGTCCGCTTGCACTTTCATAAAAAGCGATACAGGTTGTATTTTCTCAGACTTGCCATTCACAAACACTTCCACAGGCACGATTACATTGCCTTTATACTTAATCGTATTATCTTCTCTCACTCTTAGGGTCACAGTGCCATCCGTGAGTTTTAAATCCGGTGGAAGCTGTCCGTTTGTAATTTCAACGTTTTCTTTGGGCCATGTCATATTTGAATTTATATATTCCAAAGCCGTTTTTAAAATAGCTTCTGAAGGGATTTCCTTTTTTCCAGTGAGCACTTCCACTTGATTCGGGCCTTCCACAGAAACTCCCCGAAACCCTTTTACCATTTTATTATAAACATATTCTTTAGTAACTATTATCGTATAGCCAGGCATAGCAGCTCTTTTTATATACAGCCCTTTTGCCTTTGCCAACATAGCCTCATCAAATCCAAAAAAATCAGCTATGTCCACAAGATATATTTTATCTGTGGCTACAGTTACAGTCGCTTCTTTGAGTGATACTACAGGGCCTTCCGCAAAAGCGCAAAAAGCCAAAAATATCAAAAAAACAATGCTAAAGAACTTTTTTATTTTAAACAATCAACTTTGCCTTGCTTATATTACTTTTAAATTATTTGCCAAGCCGAGCATAGCATCAGAAGTTTGAATAGCCTTAGCGTTAATTTCATAAGCCCTCTGAGAGGCAATGAGCGCCACCATTTCTTCCACTGTAGAAACATTTGAAGATTCAAGCATTCCCGATGCGAGCGACCCAAGTCCATCATATCCAGGAACCCCTTCTACTGCTTCGCCAGAGGCTTCTGTTTCTTTGTAAAGATTTTTCCCCATGCTTTCAAGTCCAGCAGGATTTAAAAATTTCGAGAGGCGTATTTGTCCCACAGTTTCAGTTTCTGTTTGCCCAGGAATTGAAACTGCCACATCTCCATTTTCTTTTATCACGATTGATGTGGCTTCTTTCGGTATAGTAATACTTGGTTGCAAATAATAGCCATCGGAATTTACAAGATTCCCCTGAGCGTCTTTTTTCAAAGTTCCGTCTTTGCTATAAGCCATTTCTCCGTTAGGAAGTTGCAAGGTAAAGAACCCATCCCCCTGTATTACCACATCCAACGGGTTGTCAGTGGTTGACATTTCTCCCTGACTGAAAGATTTCTGTGTAGCCGCTAACCTGACACCGTGCCCGATCTCAATCGGAGTCGGATACTGGGCCCCAACGTTATTAGTAACGCCGGCCGGCCTGATTGTCTGGTATAACAAGTCCTGGAACTCTGCCCTGCTCTTTTTAAAAGCTGTGGTATTGACGTTTGCAAGGTTGTTCGAAATCACGTCAATATTCTGTTGCTGTGCCGTCATTCCTGTTGCTGCTGTCCAAAGCGACCTCATCATAAAAACACCTCCTCGAAACGATTATGTTCTCGTTCCTTTCAAAATTTTATATCGTTACATTTCCTACATCATTTACAGCTTTGTTCAAGGTCTGGTCCTGTGCCTGCACTGCTTTTTGTGAGGCTTCATAAGCTCTATATGCGGTAATCATATCTACCATTTCCTTTACGACATTCACATTTGAGCTTTCAATGTATCCACTTAAAACCTGTACCTTATCCGCGTAATCACTTTCCTTAAGGGGTTTCCCGTCAAGCGTGAAAAATAAATTTTCTCCCTGTTTGCGAATCTGCGTATCTTTGTCAAACATTGCTATACGCAAAGTATCCAATTCATTTTTGCCGTCATGAATTACTCCAGCCTCATCTATATTTATATCTTTTCCTTCCATTTCAATTTCTCCACGCGTGCCCATTACAGGATAGCCCGATTTTGTCACAAGTTTTCCATCCACATCTAAGGAAAAGCCTCCATCACGGGTATATCTTATGCCCTGTGGCGTATTGACCACAAACATTCCATTGCCTTTAATCGCAAAATCAAGTTTGTTATCGGTTTTTATCATTGACCCTTCAGTAGTAAGATCAGGTTGTACTCCATCAATTCTCAATTGAACACCCTGCCCTAAAACTCCTACTGGCTCCATAGCATCTGTCCAACCTGCGCCTGGAACTTTTACCACATTGTCATTTAATCTGTGAAGAAATATTGCAGGAAAAGCAGTGTACAATGCCTTATCTTTTTTATAACCATTTGTGTTAACATTGGCAAGATTGTTGGCTATGACTTCCTGTTCTGTGGTCTGGGCAATCAGCCCTGAGGCTGCCGTGTATAATCCGCTTATCATATTTTCATCTCCTTTTACTTAGCTGCCGGAACACTTATCTGTTCTACTGCGCTTCCCGGTTTGGCTATGTCACTCCACTCGCGAGAGAACTTTGACTCTATTGGTGGGACATCGTTTGTAACTGAAGTCAGAACAAAGAAATATTTTTTGCCTACTTCAAGTCCGGTTATAACATAATGTGAATCTTTTACAGGAACAGGATTTGTTTTATTGTAATCCTTTCCTGAGCTTTCACGTATATATATGTTATACCCAGCAATATTTGCAGGAGGAATAGCTCCCCAACGCACATCTACCACTCCATGTTTCTCTACTTGTTTTTTCTGTCCTACATGGAATAGTTCAGG
>CAILUR010000184.1 GCA_903837445.1 uncultured bacterium
CTATAACTTTTTCTGTCTCTACGGAATCTGCTGGTGCTATTACTTTCATATTTGGCAGAGCTCTCATTATGGCTATGTCTTCACACGCCTGATGCGTAGGCCCATCTTCTCCTACCGAAATTCCTGCGTGTGTCACCACTATTTTTACAGGAAGGTTGGGATAGCATATAGAGTTTCTTATCTGCTCCCAAGCCCTACCTGAACCGAACATAGCAAAGGTGGAGGCAAAGGTAATCATTCCCCCTGCTGTTAAACCCGCAGCAGTGGACATCATATCCTGTTCCGCTATGCCCATATTAAAAAATCTTTCCGGATACACTTTCGCAAACTTTGCAGTGTTGGTGGACTTTGACAAGTCCGCGTCAAGCACTACAAGATTAGTATATTTTTCCCCAAGTCTTGCCAGAGTCATACCATATGTTTCGCGCATCGCTGTTTTTGCCATTTTATTTGTCCCCCAGTTCTTTTATCGCTCTTGCAGTTTCGTCATCCGTGAGAGGCGCGCCGTGATAGTCCACATGTCTTTCCATAAACGATACGCCCTTACCTTTTAAGGTCCGCGCTATTATGATAGTCGGAATCCCTTTTACTTTTTTGGCTTCTTCAAACGCTTCGATTATGTGTTCGTAATTATGTCCGTCTATTTCTATCACATTCCAGTTAAACGCTTTCCATTTTTCCACGAGTGGCTCTACTCCAGATTTCACTTCGCCTATAGACCCGTCTATCTGCAGACCGTTGTAATCCACTATTGCACAGATATTATCCAAGCGCCTGTGATACGAAGTCATAGCCGCTTCCCATATCTGCCCTTCTTCCAGTTCGCCGTCCCCAAGCATACAATACACGCGCGTTCCTTTTTTTTGTAATTTAGCTGCGAGCGCCATACCGTTTGCGGCGGACAAGCCCTGCCCGAGTGACCCCGTGGTCATATCTACTCCTGCTATTTTTTTCATATCCGGATGTCCGCAAAGAATACAATCTATTTTTCTTAATTTCCAAAGTTCCTCTTCAGCAATATAACCGCGTTCCGCCAGTGCCGCATAAAGGGCAGGAGAAGCGTGTCCTTTTGACAAGACAAATTTATCCCGATCGTCCCAGAGCGGATTCTTTGAATCTATTTTCATAGTATGAAAATAAAGCACTGTGATTATATCAATAGCTGAAAGAGAGCCCCCTGGATGTCCTGACTTTGAAATGCCAAGCATTTTTATAATATTTGTTCTAAGTTTTTGAGCTTTTATTTCAAGCATTTTTATCGTGTCATTGTAATCTTTATACACTCCACCAGGGCCGCCTCTTTCTTTCATAAACTTATCCAGCGTCTCGCGGTCAGGCATAGGATCTTGCGGTCCTATTTTTGTCGTGGCTATGGAGGCCGCAGCATTCCCCATATTTATGGCATCTTCTATATTCATCCCTTCCACTCTGGCCATAGTGAGGGCAGCGCAAAAAGCATCTCCTGCGCCCACAGTATCCACTGACACATTTGCATAGCCAGGGAAAATCTCAGACCCTTTTTCAGTTATTAAAAGTGCGCCTTCTTTGCCCATAGTGACTATGACATTTTTAACACCTTTTTTTAGCAATTCTTTTCCAGCCACATACCCTGTCTCCACATGCGAGATGACTCTGTTTGTCAGGTGCCCGCCTTCTCGCTCGTTGGTAATAAGAATTTCCACTTTATCCAGAATCGATAAAATCGCCTCTCGCCTGTCATCTGAGACTGCGGCGATATTTAAAATCACTGGGATTTCTTTTGATTTGGCAAGTTCGGCAGCTTTCTTCACAGCATCCATATTTATCTCCGTAGAAATAAGGACCGCCTTTGATTCAAAAATTGCTTCTTTCGCCTTTTCTATATCCGAGCTGGAAAGTTTTTTATTCGCGCCGGAATACAAAATTACCTTGTTCCCTTTCTTGCCTATAGTATTGACCAGTGCCACCCCGGTTCTCTCTCCGCCGTCATAAATAATGTAGTCCTGATTTATGTTCGGATGGTCCAGATTTTTCATTGCCAGCCCATCTATGAAATCTTTTCCGCGCCTGGCAATCAGGTTCACACTCTTTCCGAGTCGCGCCAGTGCTATGGCCTGGTTCGCTCCTTTTCCGCCTGGTTGGAAAAACATTTCATCTCCGACAGCAGTCTCACCGCGTTCCGGCATTCTTTCTGTTTTCACGATAGCATCTATATTGATGCTGCCGATAACCGTAATTATATCTTTCATAAAAGCTCCTTTAAATAGAATGAGTAAAAGCACTTCCTAATTTTCCAACAAAAACATATATAATAACTAAAACCTGTTTTTTTAGATAAAGACACTACCGACATGCTTTTCTGCTGTGCAGAAATTGTATTATTATATAAAACACTCGTAGGTATTTATCACTCTTGCCAAAACCACTTTGATATTTCCTTAAGTTTTAAGCTTTTTCTATTATCTTTTTTAACATATTCTGATATTTTTTCATAAGTGTCTGTGAGGTCTTTTTTGTCTTACCTTCAGCGTAAAGTTCAAAAACTGGTTTATCATTGTGTGGTAGAATCAACACTCTACCTGCTTTTTCTTTGAACATTATGCCTTCTATATTTGTCTGTTGGGCCGCCTTGGTGATAAGCAATTGTTTCATCACTGCGCCTCTCTTATCATATGGACCTGGCACATAGTCCACAATTTTGAAACTCTCTGGGATTTCATCCACTGCTTTGGAAAGCGGTTTCCCATATGCTGCGAGATATTCGAGCAGTTTAACTGTGGACATCATAGAATCAAAAGCTGGTTCAAAAGCGGAAAACACGAACCCACCTTTTTCTTCGCCAACAAAATCAGCGCTCTTATTGTCAGCCACCGTTAATAGCGCACGATATGTAGTGCCCACGCGTAAAAGTTTTCCTTTGAGTTTTTTTACAAGCCCTTCCACTTTTTCAGATGCCGTGACTGGCACCGCGACTGTCGCGCCTTTATGTTTTTGCAAGAAGAGTGAAAGCATAAGTAAAAGCGCCTTGTCAAAACGCAGGATTCTTCCCTTGTCATCCACTATCTGTATCTTTTGAGCACTGGAATCTATCATTATGCCCACTGAGGCCTTCAGCGTCTTTACCATTTCCGAAAGTTTTTCCTGAGCAGCCGCTGTTTTTTCTCTATCACGGGTAAGTTTTGTCTCATCCGTGTGCGCGTTAATAGCTATGACCTCGCAATTGAGTTCTCCTAAAATACTTGGAAAAATATTCAGAGCGCTGGAATACGCATAGTCAATAATTATTTTGAATTTTTTTGCTTTTATCTGTTCCGCATCAATAGTCCGCATAAAGCCCTCTTTGTAATACTCTAAGGCACGGGGTGGGAACACTATTTTTCCTATTTTTTCTTCAGCCACCTTGCGATATTCTTCGCGGAAGTAAGATGACTCTATTGATTTTTCAGAGGAAAAAGAAATATCAAGCCCTTCCTTGTCAAAAAACTTTATATCCAACATTCTGGAATCATATGGAGATTTTCTTATGTGAAACCCTGGTGCCTTCGAGGACTTTGCCACATACTTGCTGACCGACAGAGGCATAACTCGAAAGTCATAGACATTTACTCCTGCGGATAAGATTCCCGCCATCATACTTCTCTCTATCATAAAAGAACTTCTGTGATAGTCCCGTGAAATAAGGACATGTGAGCCCACTGGCAGAGTAGAGGCATATGCCGCCCCTATTTTTGTAGCTATCTCAGGTGTCAGCTCCGCATTGGCAATAGCCGTAATTCCGTATGCGTCAAAAATCCTGTTATTCCATCTCTCTGCCCAGACGAGCGAAGTAGAAAGAATAGACCCTTCCTCTATCTTTTTATTTGGCCAAAGTTTTACTTCTGGTTTAATTATAGCCTCTTTGCCTATCTCACACATATCTGAAATCACAGCGCCTACGCCGATATAGACCTTGTCCATTATCTTATTGTTTGAGCCGATAGCCGCTTCTTTTATGTCTGATTCTTTTCCTATATAGTTATTTTCCCACATTATAGTCCTGGCAAGTTTAGCGCCTTTATCAATGAAGCAATTGTTGCCAATGACCACATTTGAAAGTTCCACATCATCTGAAATGGTGGAGTTGTTGCCTATGACTATAGACCCTTTGAGTTTTGCGGTCGCGCTTATCTTTACATTTTTACCAAGATACAAGTCACTGCCAATTTTATTCTTGCGTTCGCCTTTTATGCTGCAGTCTATCTCACCGTTGAGAATATCTTCGTGCGTCTGTCTATATTCAGCCAGAGTGCCTATATCGCGCCAATACCCCTCTGCAATGTAACCAAAGAGGCGTTCTTTTTCTGCAAGCATTTTCGGAAAAAGATTTTTTGAAAAATCAAAATCAGTGTCATCTGGTATGAGTTTAAAAATCGAAGGGTCAAAAATATAAATTCCTGTATTTATTGTATCGCTGAACACTTCGCCCCAAGAAGGTTTTTCCAAAAGCCTTTTAATTCTGCCATCCGTTTCCACAATTACTATGCCATAGCGTAGCGGGTCTTTTACGCGAGTTAAAAAGATAGATCCTGCTGCACGATTTTTTTTGTGAAACTCAATCCCTTCCGTAAGATTAAAATTTGTGAGCACATCTCCGCTGATTATAAGAAACTGGTCATTTTTCAAATATTGTTTCGCCAGCGTCATACACCCAGCTGTCCCAAGGTCTTTGTCAGAAGTAATATAATTTATCTTTACTCCAAATTTTGCACCATCTTTAAAATGGTTAGTAATGACTTCTGGTTGAAAAAACAACATCATAGTAATATCTTTAAGATTGTGTTTTTTTAGCAGTTCAATAGTATGCTCCAGCATAGGAATGTTCATAATGGGAGCCATAGGTTTAGGAATATTTACCGTGAGCGGTCTAAGTCTGGTTCCAAATCCCCCTGCAAGAATAACTGTCTTCATATGATGTTTCCTCCCAATAATATAGGTTTTTCAGCACACTTTCTTGTTTCAAAAGACAAAACTTTTCTTTTTAAAAAATTATAACTTATTATAATATATAGAAAGAGGTCTGTCAATTTAAGATGGCAAGGGGCCGTTTTCTGGCAACTCCCCCTTTTGCTTTGGAAAAGCGTGTTTGTGGCAGAAAAAGTACTATGAAAGCGCCCGTTTAATTGACTTTTCCCTCTATATAATATAGAATTAAACATCAAATAAATGGAGCGTGGAATGGTAAAAATCAAAGACATTATGGTCAGAGATGTGTTAACTGCACAAAAAGACGAAGCATTATTCTCCCTCATAGAAAAAATGCATCAGCACCGCATCGGCGCTATTGTCATTGTCAATTCCACCCAAAATCCCATAGGCATAATCACCGAAAGAGATATTATAAAAACTCTTATTACTTATAAAGAAAACATTTTTTCAAAAAAAGCCGCTGATATAATGGTCTCCCCGCTTGTCACGCTTTTACCGGATGAAGATATTGAAACTGCCACCATGCTTATGTCCCTCAATAGAATCAGAAGAATTCCCGTAGTAAAAGATGATAAACTTGAAGGCATAGTCACCTATCGTGACATTGTGCACGCCTTTAGAAAGGGCTATCACAACCTTGCCGAAAAAACAAAAATTCTCACAGAAGATGCCGATAAAGATGCGCTCACAGGGCTTTATACAAAAAAATATATTTTTGCAGAACTGGCAAAACAGCTAAAAAAATCCGTTCACACCCGTCAGGCCTTTGCTGTGCTTATGCTGGATGTCGACTTTTTCAAAAAAATAAACGACACTTATGGACATTTGGCTGGGGATGAAGTTTTAAAAAGTTTGGCCGAGATATTAACCTCGAGGTCCCGCACCGTCAACACCATTGGCAGATATGGCGGGGATGAGTTTACTATAATATCGCCTTTGGCCTCTCACAAGTCCTCTTATTTTTTTGCAGAACGCCTGCGCGAAGCCATAGAAAAGCGTGATTTTATATATGAAGAAAGCATATTAAAGTTTACCATAAGCATAGGCATTTGCATTTGGAATCCAAAAATAAAGACAGCCAGAGAAATGATAAAACTCGCAGATCAGGCCCTCTATACCGCCAAACACAATGGTCGCAATCAGTTTAAAATGTCAGGCAGTGAGGATATTAAGTTTTAGAGTTTAGTATTTATGTTCGTGTCAAACGCCAGAAAACCGCACATTACCGCAAAAGCATAAAACTCTCCCACGATAAAGAAAATAATTCCCAAAAGATTTAATCCTGTCAGAAGCATATATTTTTTTATATTATTTAAATACCCTGTCTTGAAAAAATCTTCCACGCTCTGTTTCATTGCCGCGATAATTCCTTTTTTAGCAAAGGCCATATGATAAGGCGCCTGCGCCCACATCATAGCAAAGATAATTCCTGGGATGATAAGCACCAGACCTAAAGCGATACACACATAAGCCAGTAAGGACTGGAGCAAAAACTCCGACCAGAGCTTTTTAAAATAAAACAAATCCCTCACCCGCGCTATATAGCCCTGTTCTTCTATAATAAAAATTCTCGCCATACCCGTCATAAAAAGCGGTATGAGAATTCCCCACGCCAGCAAGAGCAGAACGATATTCCACAAAGCATACCTAAAGAAAAACCAAAGCAAAAATGGAATTCCTACAAGAGTGACCACAGCGACCACGGAAGCAGGCATAATTACCGTTTCTTGTTTTTGTATTATTTTGAGAGTGCGTTCAAGGTTTGTCATTTTTCACAATATCTGCGTTTAATAATTTCTATATCTTTTTTCACACGAGTTATAAGCTGTGCGGTGTTTTTAAACTTTTTTTCGTCTCTTATTTTTTCTAGAAAAACCACGGCTATTTTCCTACCGTATATTTTTTTATTAAAATCAAGAATAAAAATCTCTATGAGTGGGTGGCTTTCATTTTTTATTGTCGGGGCCGTGCCTACATTTGCCGCACCAGTATACATAAGGTTTCCCACTTTTACCCTAACCGCCCATACTCCAAGTGCTGGTCCCTGTCTGCCTGTCATTTTTATATTTGCGGTGGGAAAACCCAGTTTGAACCCTATATGCCGGCCGTGCGCAACTTTGCCATAGATTTCGTATTGTCTGCCGAGCATTTTATCCGCCATTTTTATGTCGCCACGCCGCAGATACTCTCTGATAGCAGTATCACTTACTTTTACGCCGTTTACCTTCACAGTGTCCATAGTCTTTACTTTAAAACCTTCCGCAGCGCCCATTTTTTTCAAAAACGCCATATTACCTTTGGCCTTTTTTCCAAACACAAAATCACGCCCCGCTATTATCCATTTCATTTTTAGTTTTTCAAGTAGCACTTTTCTTACAAAAGTTTCAGCAGACATTCCTGATATCTGTGAAAAATCCAGATTTAAAAATATGTCCACCCCGAGGTTTTTTAATATTTTTAGCCGTTCCGAGTTATGGCTTATGAGTTTTATATCACTATCTTTTTTGAGGGTTTTATCCGGATGTTGGGCAAAAGTAAAAAGTACACTTTGCCCTTTTATTTTTTTTGCTTGTTTTATGGTTTGCATAATGAGTTTTTTATGCCCTGAATGAAGGCTGTCAAAGGCCCCTATGGTCACAGTACTTTTTTTTAATGCCTTTGGGATTTTAGAAAGGGATTTTATTTGAAGCATTTTTACTTCCCCTTAAGATATTTTCTAACCTCTTTTATTACCATTGCGATTGCCGTTTTTATGGGCTTGTCAATGGCACAGCCAGCGGCGTGCATATGTCCCCCACCACCGAATTTTTTTGCGAGGAGGTTTACATCCGTGCCATTTTTTGAGCGGAAGCTCGCCTTCACCGTTCCCGAAAGAGTTTCTTTGAACAATATAGATATTTCAATACCTTTTATCGAGCGTATGGTATTGATAAAATTATCCGTTTCACTTTCCTCTGCGCCAGTTTTTTTAAACATAGCGCGGGTTAAATAGCTGTATCCAAACTTATCTTCCAGTTTCATTACTTTGAGCATTTCAGTAAATAACCTTGTACTTTTTTTTGAAGTGGCATAAACTTCCGAACATATTTGGTCAGGATTTGCGCCAAGTTCCAATAGTTCCGCCGCTATACGATGCACTTGAGGGGTAGTATTTGAGTACCTGAATGAGCCAGTGTCTGTGACTATGGCAGTGTAAAGGCATGCCGCTACAACTGGGCTTATTTTCCACTTCAACTCTTTCATTAGTTGGAATATCTGTACTCCCACTGCCGCAGCTTTTGGTTCTACCACATTAATATGTCCGTACATGCCATTTCCCATATGATGGTCAATGTTCAATATTTTTCCGCACTGCCTGTCATAATCAAGAATATTCCCATTGCGCGAAAGGTCTGGACATTCCAGCACTACCATAGCGTCATAACACTTTGTTATTTTTTTTGCAGTTTTTATTTTATCGCTGTTAGGTAAAAAAGAATACATTTTAGGAGCTGTATCCCTGTTTATAAACTCTACATTTTTGCCCCTGCGCAAAAGCTCGTTCATCAAAGCCAGTCCCGACCCTATACCGTCTCCATCTGGATTTATATGGGTGGTGAGCAATACGCTCCGGCTCTTTAATAACACGCTTCCTATTTCTTTACTCTGCGCTTGGTTCATTTTTCTTTCTCTCGTCCTCCAATTTTCTGAAAAGACTCTCTATCTTTATAATTTCACTTTGCGTTTCATCCAGTTCAAAAATTATCTCTGGATTGTAGCGCAGGCGCATAGCTTCCCCCACCTCGTGTCTGACAAACCCAGAAGCTGTCCTTAAGGCCTTAAAAGTTTTTTCCTTGATTTCCTTTTCCGCCATAACACTCACAAAGACATGGGCTATGCGCATATCGTCAGTCAAGTCAACTCTGTGTACGCTCACCAAAGCCGCGTGCGCTTTTGGGTCTTTTATATCGCGCATAATAACAGAACTTATTTCTCTTTTCATAACGCTTTCTACGCGTTGTTTTCTTACATTTTTCATTTAGCCGTCCTTTGCTCTTTCATTATATTCCAGAAATTATATTTTTCTAAGTTTTTGTCTTTCCTCAAAGAATAATATCACATCCCCTTCTTTAGGTTCAGGATAATTTTCAGCGACTACTCCACATTCATAGCCCTCTTTCACTTCTTTTACAGTATCTTTGAAACGGTGCAAGGACTTTACATTTGTTTTCAAGATTTCCATTCCTCCACGGAAAATAGAAACAGTGGAATCGTGATAGGCCTTTCCAGTTTTTATATAACAGCCAGCAATAATCACATTGTCGCTGACTATTTTAAAGGTCTGTCTCACTTCAGCTTCGCCGATTTTTACCGTCTCATACTCTGGTTCCAAAAGCCCTTCCATAGCGGCCTTTATCGCATCCACTACTTCATAGATTATGTGATACATTTTAATTTCCACGCCTTCCGTCTTTGCCAATTCTTTGGCAGCAGGCAGTACAGAAACAAAATATCCGATGATAATAGCATTGGAAGCATCCGCGAGCAAGACATCACTCTCGGTAATATCTCCCACATCTTTGTGAATTATCTGGACATTTATTTCCGTCTCCGAGGACAATCTCAAAATAGCGTCTCCCAAAGCTTCTATAGAGCCGTTGCTATCGCCTTTTACTATCAGGAGCAATTTTTTCTCAGCGCCTTGGTCTATTTTTATTTTTAAATCTTCAAGAGTTATTTTTCTGCGTTTTTTGTCTTCCATAATGCGTTTCAAATCTTCACGCCTGCGTTCAGAAATCACGCGCACTTCTCTTTCATTTTCCAAAATTTTAAATTTGTCTCCTGCCGTCGGGACCTCTTCAAAGCCCAACACTTCTACGGGCATACAGGCCTTAGCTTCTTTTATGCGCTTGCCGTGATCATCAAAAAGCGCTTTAACTTTTCCACAGGTCATATTGGTGATAAACGAATCTCCCACGCGCAGTGTTCCTTTTTGAACAAGGACTGTGCCCACTGAACCGCGCCCCTTGTCCACTTTACCTTCAATAATTACTCCTGCCGCCTTACGATTTATATTTGTTTTCAGTTCCATCATTTCAGCTTCCAGCAAAACAGTTTCTAAAAGTTTATCAATTCCTATTTTTTTCTTCGCTGAGATTTCTACAAACTGGTTTTTTCCGCCCCATTCTTCCGGAAGCAGATTATATTTTGTCAGTTCCTGTTTTACTCGTTCTGGTTGGGCGCCATCTTTATCAATTTTATTTATGGCGACTATTATCGGCGCACCTGCCGCTCTGGCGTGGTCTATGGCTTCCACCGTAGTAGGCATAACTCCGTCATCCGCTGCCACTATGAGAATTACTATATCCGTGGCCTGAGCTCCGCGTGCGCGCATAGCTGTAAAAGCAGCATGTCCTGGAGTATCTAAAAATACAATTTCGCCTTTTGGGGTATGTACAATATATGCTCCGATTTTTTGAGTTATTCCGCCGTGCTCTGTGGACACTACATCCGACATTCTCACAGCATCCAACAAAGAGGTTTTTCCGTGGTCCACGTGTCCCATAATTGTCACTATCGGTGCCTTGTGCGTCATTTGAGTTTCATCTTCTTTTTCTTCATCCGCAAAAATATCATCGCCATAGACATCTTTATATTTTACTTCTTTATTATACTCGGCAGCCATTATCTGGGTGGCTTCATCATTGAGGGGCTGATTTATCGAAGCCAGCACTCCCATTCCCATAAGTTTTTTTATCAGTTCATTTGGTTTTATTTCCAAATGTTTTGCGAGCTCCCCAACAGTCATATTTCTATTTATTTCAATAATTTCTTTTTTTATTTCAGGTATGACTGCAACTTCTGGAATAACCGGCGCTACAGGAATTGGCGCTATCACAGGCGCAGGTGTCAAAATCGTGACTGGCTCTATTTTTGCCACAGGTACTGGTACTATCACAGGCACAGGAGTTGAAATCTTCACTGGTTCTGGTTTTACTACAGGCACTTCCACTGGCGCGTGCTTTGCAGTATGTGTATGTATCGGTGCTTCCACAGGCGCGTGCTTTGCAGTATGTGGATGTGTCGGTGCTTCTACAGGCGCATGCTTTGCAGTATGCGGATGTTTCGGTGCTTCTACAGTCTCGTGTTTTGTAGTGGTCGTATGTTTATGCGGCACTGCTTTTGTTTTATGTTCTTCCTCGTGTGCTTTCACATGTGTTTCTTTATGCCCTTCTTTTTCTGGGGCACTTTTTAAAGTTTTAAGAATTGCATCTATTTGAGGTATTTTTTCCTCTGGCATAGTGGTAGTTGCTGTTTTTATTTCCACACCCATTTTTTTTAGTTCTTCCATTACTGTTTTAGAACTTACATCTCTTGTCTTTGCATATTCGCTTATTCTCATTCGGTTTTGCCCCCTTCTATATGTTCCATAAGGTTGGCAGCTTTCTCCCTCAATAATTTTATTTCTTCGGGGGTCTTTCCAAGCAGTTCTGCAAGCACGCTTTCTTCAGCGAGCGCAAAATCTTTCAAGTTTTTTATGGCATGTTTTTTAAGTTCTATCAATGTCTTTACAGGGATATCTTCGCTGAGTTTAAACAAATCAAATTCAATCTGCTCGTTCAAAGCCGCTTTCATAATTGCAAGTCTTTCCTCGCCATATTCACTTTCTCTAAGCACTGATACTTTCCACTTTGTTATTTTAGCGACCAGCCGCATATTCACTCCGTTTTTTCCTATGACCTGTGAGAACTGATCATCAGGCACGGCAATCACAGCATATTTGTTGACTTCATCAATATATAAGTTTTTTATCTTGATAGGCGCTATCGCACTTTCAAGATATTTTTTTATGTCATCGCTATAGAGCACCACATCCACTTTTTCTCCGTGGATTTCACTTATAATGGTCTGTATTCTCGACCCTTTCACGCCTATACAGGCACCTACAGGATCTACATGCGGGTCATTACTGGTGACCACGACTTTCGTCTTTACGCCAGGTTCTCTGGCAATATATTTTATTTCCACTATGTTCTGATCCACTTCCGTCACTTCAAGTGCGAAAATCTTTTTTATAAAATTAGGATGCGTGCGTGAAAGTTCAAGCACGGCCCCCCCTTTACTTTTGTTTACTTTAATAATTATCGCCCTGATATGTTCGCCTATTTTATAAGTTTCTTTTGGGACCTGCTCGCGCTCTTTTAAAATTCCCTGTGCCACGCCTAAATCCACAATATAGTCCCCGTGTTCTGTATTATGCACTATGCCTGTTACCACTTCGCCTTCTTTGTCTTTGTAATCATTATATATCTGCTCTTTTTCTATCTCTCTTATGCGTTGAGTAATTACCTGTTTGGTA
>CAILUR010000185.1 GCA_903837445.1 uncultured bacterium
AGTGCCGTCAAGTGCGTCCACCACTAAAAGTACTGAGTCCACCATTCTTAAAATACGCTGTACTTCTCCACCAAAATCAGCGTGTCCCGGAGTATCCACTATATTTACTTTATATCCGCCATAATGAAAAGCTGCGTTTTTTGAGAAAATTGTTATGCCGCGTTCTTTTTCAATATCATTTGAATCCATAACGCGTTCTTCCATATGTTGATATTCTTTAAAAACTCCTGACTGTTTTAGCATAGCATCTACCAGCGTGGTTTTACCGTGATCGACATGCGCCACGATTGCTATATTTTTTATTTTCTGCATAATAAAATTAATCTCCTGCGTTTCAAATTTGTTTTAGTTAAATCAGGTTTCCTTTTTGGTTTATAAATACACGAAAAGGAGAACTTAATAACAAACTGATTATAACAAGGATGTTTCATAAAATCAAGGAAATATCAAATAGGGGGTTATTCCTTAAACTCCTTTTCACTAAACACTTCGGCAGTGAACACAAACATTTCTGTTTTTGGATCCAGATAGGCATCGGCTTTCAGACCTGCTTTTCCTGCACACAAGTTCCGCATAAATTCTATTTTATTCCAACCTGTCTCAGTCGCCACCTGTGGGAGAAACACGCCTCTGGCAAACCCTTGTTTTACTATCACTCCGTGTGTGCCAAGCTCAATTTCATCAATACTTTTTATCCTATGTTTTACCGAAAGTGCAGATATTTCGATTTCAATTTCCGCCAATTCCGCTTCAGTGACAGGCATAAACCGCGGGTCCTGTGTGGCCGCCTCTATCGCCATATCCCTGACATTTTGATACAGGGGGCTGTCGCTCTCTATTAAACCTATACACCCGCGCAATTGTCCCTTTTTTTGCAAGGTCACAAAAGCCCCACCACTGGCTTTGAGTTCTGGACTATTCACTTTTATTTTTGGAACAGTGCCTTTTAAAAAATACTCTAAAAGCACGCTCCTGGCTATTTTTAAAAGTTCCTTTTTTTGAAGTGCGTTTAACATTTTTTACTCCACCAGATTTTATAAAAGCTACTTCCTTTTTCAGCCCGAAACAAAACTATTGACAATTTCTACAAAAAAAATATACTAATACCCTACTTGATTTAAACGGGCCCTTAGCTCAGTCGGTTAGAGCAGCAGACTCATAATCTGTTGGTCGTAGGTTCGAGTCCTACAGGGCCCACCATTTTTCAGTTTCCCCCCAACAAATTTGTGCTATTTTAATTTTTTAGTCTTCGCCACTTCAATAATATTATACTCTAGGCCTTCACCTTTTACCACTTTGACGCCTTCGCCTTTTATCGTTGCTATAAACTTTTCTGCCACAGCCGCCGTAACAATAGGTTCAGGCCTATATTTATTCAAATACAAAGGAATCAACACTGGCTCAATTAGGTTTCCGTTTTTTATTTTCATTTTTACAATAGCGCTGTATTTAGTTGCTTCACTTTCCATATCAAACACAAAGTTTCCGAGCCCATAAAAAATATATTTCCCTTTATATAATTCTATGTCCTGAAACAAATGTGTATGCGACCCGATTATCAAGTCAGCTCCTGAGTTTATAATAAACCTGCTGAATTTTTTTTGCCATTTTTGTACTGGTTGCC
>CAILUR010000186.1 GCA_903837445.1 uncultured bacterium
AGCTTTATGAAGAAGGAGTGAAGGCCTTGAGGGCTTCAAATTATAAGCAGGCGGAAGAAAAATTATCCAAGGCTTTGGAAATGGATGGGGACAATAAACAAATAAAAAAATACTTGGAAATAGCAGCGGATAAAACGCGCTCTTTGAAAACGGAAGCTTCAAAAGAAAAATTAATTGAAACTGCGGATGCACTCAGGACCTCTGGCAAAATAAAAGAAGCCAGAAAACTTTATGAAAAAGTTATGGGGGTGGACCCTGAGGAAAAAATATCAAATTTTTATATAAATGATTTTAATGCTAAAAGTTTGCAATATCTCACGAAAGCAAAAGACCTACGGGCTACGGGCGAGATTGAAACTGCCTTTCACGCAATAAAAACCTCGCTCGAGTTTTATGGGGAAAATAGCGAAGCTTTGGAACTTGAAAAAAGTTTAAGTTTCGAAATGGCGGATATAAAAAATGCAGACTTAAAACAAAAAGAAATAAATAAAATTTACAACAAAGGCGTTGCCGCTTATGGCAAAGGGGAATATACGGAGGCGATTAGATATTGGGAGAAAGTGCTGAAACTCAATCCTACTGACGCTCAAACAATTTTAAATATTAAAAAGACAAAACTTAAATTGGAAGAGGAGAAAAATAATATTGAAAAAGAAATTCAAAAAAACCTTGATGTCGCGGATATGTATTTCAATCAAGGGTTTATGGATAAGGCAAAAGCAAAATATGAATATGTAAAAAGACTTGATGCGAACAATGCTCAGGCTATGGTGGGGTTGGAAAAAGTGTTAGAGACGACAAGGAAGGTTGTGGATGAAAAAGTTTCCAAGAGGTAAGTGTGGGCAGGCTATGACTGAATATATAATGGTTATAGGGTTGGTCTCGCTCGTGGTTATCGGGGGCGCTAAAATATACGGAAAAGTAATTTGCAACTATTATGAAAATTTTGTAAAGGTGTGGTCAGTTCCAATACCATAAGGAGGTATAAAAATGAAAAAAATTTTAAAACGCAAAAAAGGGCAGGGTATGACTGAGTATATTCTCATCATAGCTTTGATCGCGATACTTGTTATCGCGGGGGTAAAGTTTTTTGGTCGCACAGTCAAGGATGGCTTTGATAGCGCCGGGAAAACTGTAAAAAACGAAGTGGCAGGCGGGATACAATCTGGCACAGGACAAGCGCAGTAAGAAAATATAATTTTTATAAGGGGAAAAGTGAGACTGCTAAAAAAGAAACGCGGGCAGAGTATGATAGAGTTTGCGATTATTTTGCCTGTTTTTCTTCTTTTAGTATTAGGGATTGCGCAGGCAAGTCTTATCTTTGTAAATGTACTTATGCTCAAGTATACGGCTTTTATGACTGCCCGTTGTGCCGTGGCTTACGAAGATCCTGCGGAGAGAATCAGACAGACGGCAAAGGCCAGAGGGCTTATGCTGGATATGCTGGGGGTGGTAAATGGTGGAGGAACAGTCATTAAAGAAGTTCAAAATATATTAAGCAATCGTCTTGGGGATAAATTTGATAAAGAAGGTTTGCTTATTCAGACCGCCACTCTTGTGGAATCAAAAGCTCATTATTTAAAAGTGTCAGTGGGATATGATATGCCTTTGAATATTCCCGTGGCAAATAAAGTGTTCTCTTTATTTAACAGAGATATCAAAAAAAATATCATGGCTTATGCTGGACATCCCGTGTATCGGATAACCGCAACGGCTTTTATGAGAACGGATTATGACTCGGAAACTGATTCGAAAAAATAAGGGACAGGTACTTGTAATCTCAATCGCTGTGTTATTGGCGATTTTTATTTTATTTTTTTTAGTGGTGGAGACAGGGAACTTTATGTATGAAAAAGTGCATTTGCAAAACGCAGCTGATTCAGGCGCCATAGAGGGAGGCCTGTGGTATGCGCGGAGTTTAAATATATTGTCGCTTTCAAACAAGATTCTTTTATGTTCTGGGATTGCTGGCGGGATTATGACTTTTTGCGGGTTTCCTGATGGATTTAAAGCGGCGGAACTTGTTCGGAATATTCAGGATGTCTTCGCTGGTACGGGAAAACCAGGGACGGCGAGTTTTAATATAAAGGCAGCACCTTGCGTGGCTGAAGGGTGTGTAATTTGGAATGGAAAAAAGAATGAAGTGGACAGTATAGCACTATTTAATGTGGAGAACTTTTCTGACAATACTATATTTCCTTCTTTCAATGTGGAACGCACTTATGTGGGGGTAAAAACTGAAAGAAAGATAATTTATTCATACAAAAGCACTCTTGAAAATAGAATTATAGAAGTGAGGGAAGATAATGTGCAATACAATAAAAGTGCTAAACGGTGGCAGGTGAGAAATCCTGTTCGTGGGGATGAACGAAGAAGGTTTGTAAGTAGGAGTGTGGAAATTAAAAACACAGGCGGAAAAGAAGAAGGTCTGCCGCTCGCGATAGAAGAAAACGGGGAGCACACTGTATTTGTAATCTCTATGACGGATAAAATTAAACAAAAAATAGCTGGAAACTTTTTTATAAAAAAAAATGGAAACCAGATAAGGCCTGATATGCTTTTTGCGGGAGCTATGACAAGAATCTCAGGGGGGTCTATGTCGGTCTGGGATGTGGATGGGGCAGGATATACTCCCAAAATAGAAAGTATTATTGTGCCAGATATTTCTACTCTGCAGTTTGCTGAGCAATTTAAAATATTAAGCGTTTTTTCAAAAAACTTTCAGGCAGGGTTAAGTGGGAACCTGATTTTACATTGAAAAATAATAGGACTAAAGGGCAGGCAATGACAGAATTGGTAATTATTATTCCGATATTCTTTTTAATGTTTGGTGGGATCTATAAATTTACGCTGATGGGGCTTCATAAAATACAACTTGAAATGACAGCGCACGAAGTTATGCGATATATAGCGGATGGGGCGGATTTTGGCGAAGATATGAAGGCCATTGATGAATTTGCCAAGGAAGTGGGAGCGAGAAACGGGCTTAAAAAAGAAAATATAAGCGGACCGCGTCTGGAAAAAGAAACTTCAAAAGCTGATTTTGGCGGAAATAAAATAGCCGAGGGTTTAATAAGTAAGTTTTCGGGAGTGGTGTTTGTCTTGAGCTATAAAGAAGATTTCAAGGGGGTGTTTTGGAGAATGACTGGGGGAAATGAAATAGTGTTAAAAACAAAACTGGCGACAGCTTCTGGTGGGAGTTTTACAGCGGCGTGGAAAGCGATGGCTAAAAATAATACTACTCTGTCTGAAACCGTTACTCCTGTGGTAGATTTTGAAAATAAAAAGGAAACAAAATGAAAAAAGTTGTTGCGTTGATTTTAAGCCTTGTGTTTTATTCAAATATAGCCGCTTCTGTTACGGATTGGCGACCTGAATTTTTTGATATGTTTACTATAAATTTTGGTGGGAAAACAATAGCTGAATCCGAATTGAGAATAAACGGACACTTGGCGAAATTGACAAAATATAAAAGTGATAAAGAAGCTGGCGATATAATCGGCTGGTATCTGAGTCAGGCGCTTGAGAAGAAATATGAAATCAAGACTGCGCCTGGGATAACTGCGGCTGCGGGCATACTGTTTAATGCTGGAGAAAAGATTCCTGTAAATGACTATGATTACATATTTTATAAAAACAAAGACAAAGCAAGGCTCGTGGCGAGCGCAAATACCTCGTTTGGCTCAAGAACTGTGGTGGCGGACATCGCTGTGGAGGCTTTTGAGCCGGGAAAAAAGATCGGATATACAGATAGGCTAAAACACTCGCCAATGGCAGAAAAAGTTTTGAGTCTTGAATTTTTAAACAAAAAGAAAATGAATTGTTTTGGAAATTTTTATCAGGTGAAAGGGGAAACGGCTGGGTATATCAAACAACAATATTTGAGCGTGAATGAAAAAGACGGCTGGGCAGAGACCTATGAAGTGAAAAATGAAAATAGTTTTATAATAATATTAGAAAATGGAAAGACACAGTATGTCTTAAGCATCACTCAGGAAGACAACGGCGTTTGGCTTGCAGTATTAGGATAAAAAGGAGGAACTATGCTTGATTTTAAAAATTTAAAAACAGAACAAAAACTTTTATTTGGCGCTCTGGGGGCTGGGTTTTTGGCAATGATTTTGGCTTATGTGTCTTTGGCGTTCCTCGAAAATAGGATAAAAGCTAAAATGGAACCGATAAAAGTAATTACTGCCGCAAAATATATTCCAGCGTGGGCAGAGATAACAGAAAATATGGTGGAGTTTAAAGAGATTCCAAAAAACTTTCTGACTTCAGCGCATGTGACAGATTTTAAAAAATTAAAAGGACAAAAAACACTCGTGCCTTTTACGCAAGGGGAACCGATTCTTATTAATAAACTTACTCTTCGGGGTGAGTCGTTAAATGCGGCAATTCCCACAGGCTTGCGCGCGGTTAGTGTGGCGGTGGATGAAGTCAGTGGGGTGGCGTATATGATTAAGGCAGGAGATTTTGTCGATATTTTGCTTACCTATGAAATGAATGAAGAAAAAAAAACATACACGATAAGCGCCACGCTCTTGCAAGCAGCACAGGTGATAGCGGTAGGAACGGCTTCTTCGGCAGGCGTGACAGATGCCTCTTATAGCACAGTTACCCTTGCACTCACTCCGGAAGAGGCGGAGCTTTTAGCTTTTGCCAAGGAAAGAGGAAAAATAACTTTGGCACTTAGACCGATAGGCGATATGGTAAAGGAAAAAGTTAAACCGGTATCTTTTGGGGAGTTTATCAAACAATTAAAGACTATAGAAAAAGGGGAAGAAGAAATCAAAAAAAGTTTTATAAGTACACGCGTGGAAGCAAAACCTGTAACGGATACTATAGAAAAAAGAACTGAATAAAAATACAAGTTTAGGAGTGACAAATGAAAAAGTTTTTAGTTTTGATTCTTTTGTTTTTGCAGGCATTTTATCTCGGTGCGGCGACAAAAAGTTTTTCTTTTTTGCGTGATGGGGTAGGCGCGGATATACTCGCCATAGGAAGTGCAGGCACTGCCTCTGCCACTGGAGTAAACGCCACATATTGGAATCCAGCGGGAGTGTCGCGCATGTCAACATATATGGGGCAGTTAAGTTCTATGTATGTAATTCAAAAATTTGATAGGCATTATACCTATCTGGGGGCTGCGTTTCATACGGAAGATATTGGAAACTTTGGCATAAATTTTTCAAACTATGGGGTAGAAAATATAGAAATTTTGGATGAACTGGGAATGCCTCAAGGGAAAGAGAGTGATGAGGAATATTCATTGGGACTCACTTATTCAAATATAATGACATACCAGTTGCGTTATGGAATAACGCTTAAAGGCAACTATCAAGATCTGGTGGGGTATAAAGCGCTGGGCTATTCTGTTGATATCGGGGTTCAGTTTCAACCTCTCCTCGACCAGGAGTTATATTTTGGGATAATGTTGCAAAATATTATTGGGGCACTTTACTGGGACAAGTCAGGTGAAGATATGCTTTCGATTTACAAAGCGGGAGTCTCTCTTGGACTATGGGAAGATACAGTAAAACTTGTTTTTGATGTGGTAAAGGAAGAAAACTATACTGCTGTAATTTATAGAGGAGGCGTGGAGTTTAAAATGTTTGAGTATTTTTTCCTACGCGGAGGAGTTAACGAAAAATCTCCTGTGGCAGGGCTGGGAATTAAGTACGAAGGCTATAAACTGGATTATGCTTTCATTTATGATAAGTACGAGCTTGGTGACGACCATGTCATTTCTTTAGAGTTTATGTGGTGACAAAATGAAAAAAACGATTCTTTTGGTGGGAGCATATCTTATAATATTTTGTTTTTCAGGAATGTGTGAAGGCAAGGAAATAACTATAAAAAAAGGTATTTCTAAAATTATTAAAACTGAAAATATTCTAAAAGTGGAAGTGGTCAACGAGGCGATAGTGGGGGCGACTATTCTCTCGGATAACGAGATTATTGTGGAAGGCAAAAAAGTGGGGTCCACAGCGCTGACGCTCACTACGGCAAAGGGCACGGAAGCATATGTAATTACCGTAAAAAACCAGAGTAATGTCGATGTTATGGTAGAAATTGATGTGCAAATACTTGAAATCATAAGAACGGATAACTGGGAAGTGGGAATTGACTGGGGGACGCTTTTGGGAAAAGGAGAAGCGGATAAAGTCACAGGGGTGATATCGTTATTGAATGCCAAAGAGCAAGCCCCGCCACTGCTGGGATTTGGACAATTTAGTCGCGGTGCGGTGAATGTGCTTGTAGATTTTCTCGTACAAAAAAATTACGCAAAGGTGCTTGCCAAACCAAAATTATTAGCTGCCAGCGGGAAAAGAGCTGAATTTTTAGCAGGAGGTGAGATTCCTGTGGTCTTCAATGATAAAAATGGCAATCCGAAAATTGATTGGAAAAAATATGGCGTGAGTCTTAACATTGAACCAGAAGTGGATAAAGAAATGAATATTAAAACGACTCTTAAAGCGGAAGTCAGTAATCTTGATTATGGAAATGCGGTAAAAATAAACGGCACAAGCGTAATTCCAGCTATAAAAACACGAGCTGCAGAAACGAGTATTGTAGTGGCGCCTGAAAGTACAATTGTTATAGCAGGTTTGATTCAAAATGAAGAGTCGAAAATAACCGCAGGAGTTCCTTTATTATCTGAAATTCCTGTACTAGGAGAGTTATTTAAAAGTACAAGAATAGACAATAAAAAAACAGAACTTGTAATTTTTGTAACTCCGAGAATTGCCGGAAGTGAGTCGGAGCTATGAAACATATAATAACATTTTTTAGTAAGAAAGAAGGAGTGGGGAGGACTACGGCACTGTTGAATGTAGCAACTGCTTTGTGTGTGGAACATAATATGAAAGTAGCGGTGTGCGAATATGGCTATGAAATAAGTGATGTGGACATATATATGAATGGGGCAGGGAAAAAGAAAACCGAGACCACAAAGGAAATTGGTTTTAAATATTTTAAGACCGCTGGAGAGGGACTTAAAAAACTGGTAAATCAGGAATATGCGAAATATGATGTCTTGTTCATAGATATGGCTGCTTCTGAAACTGCGGCGGTTTTTGAGTTATCGGACAAGGTGGTAATAGTTGCAGACTTGACACCTTTGGGGATTAAATATGCGAAAACGGCGGCGGAAATGATAATCAAAAAAAACTACCCACCCTCATTTATTACAGTATTGTTTAACAAGGTGCAGGATAATATTTTTTCCGTTGCTGATGCGCGAGCAGTTCTCGGGGGGTTAAATGTCGCGGGGTTCCTGCCTGAACAAAAAAATATTTGGAATAAAGGTTTGTATTATACAAAAGATAAAAAAGATAAGTTCACTGTCGCGGTGAAGGGGAGCACGGAAAATATTTTAAAAGGATTGTCTTCGAAAAAACATCTTGAAAATATTTCGCTGATATCTTTTGAAAAAAATATAAATGTAGTAAATGATTTACCTCTAAAACGTCAAGAAACTGCAGTGGGAATGCCAGGAAAAAATGTTGAATCGCTGGAATATACAAAAATTAAAAAAGAGGCCGCTGCCAAACTGATTGATGAAATAGATTTGGATGCTTTGGAAAAAGATACGCTTAGTAATCCTGTAAAAAGAGAAAAGGCTGTCGTAAAATTGAAGGACACGATAAGGCATATTTTGGATGGGCTGGAGTTGAGGATAGCGGATAGGGAGGAAAGAGAAAACTTGGTGGAGGATATAGTCAACGAAGCCATAGGGCTCGGCACTCTTGAAAATCTTTTGAAAGATGCATCTATATCAGAAATTATGGTAAACAGGCACGACTTGATTTATATTGAAAGAAAAGGGAAACTCTCAAAAGTCAGCAATGGTTTCTCTGATAGCGCGGCTTTGATAAAGGCAATACAACGCATAGTTATGCCTATCGGCCGTAGGATAGACGAAAGTAGTCCGTATGTGGATGCTCGGCTCGCGGATGGTTCCAGAGTCAATGCTATAATACCGCCTTTGGCGTTGGATGGTCCAGTAGTCACTATAAGAAAATTTTCAAATAAAAAACTCGGTATGCAGGATTTAATAAAATTTGGCAGTATAAGTGCTGAAGCTGCTGTGTATCTTGAAAATGCTGTGGCAATAAAAAAAAACATACTTGTATCAGGCGGGACTGGGTCAGGCAAGACTACTCTTTTAAATGTCCTTGCCACACATATTCCCGAAGATGAAAGAATAGTGACTATTGAGGACTCAGCCGAACTTAAACTTCCACAGGAGCATGTGGTGAGGTTGGAGTCCAGACCGGCAAATATAGAAGGCGAAGGGGAAGTGAGTATTCGGGACCTCGTTAAAAATGCTCTTAGAATGCGACCTGACAGGATTATTGTTGGCGAGTGCAGAGGTGGGGAAACTTTGGATATGCTTCAGGCTATGAATACAGGGCATGAGGGGTCTATGACCACGCTCCACGCTAATACTCCCAGAGATGCGCTCAGCAGGATAGAGGTTATGACGCTTATGTCAGGGGTGGAATTGCCTGTGCGGGCTATACGAGAGCAGATAAAAGGCGCACTGGATATTATTATTCAACAATCTCGGCTGAAAGATGGCAGTAGAAAAATAACTCACATAACTGAAATTACAGGTATGGAAGGCGATGTGATATTGATGCACAATGTCTTTGAATTTATAAAAGTTGGAGAGGACTCTGCTGGAAATATACTCGGAGAACTAAAGAGAGCTGATGGTTTAAAAGTATAAAACTATGATATAATTATTGAAAATATATTATGGTTGTTAAATATGTGTGGTGGAGTATTTTGAGTGCTTAGTAAAAATATTTTTAGAAAACTTCCTATAATTGAAACTTCTTTGTTTACCTTGAGAAAACTTACCGTGAATGATTCTGCAGATATTTTTGCCTATGCTTCAAAACCTGAAATGACAAAATATACTTTGTGGCAGACACATATCTCTCACGATGATACGAAAGCTTTTTTGGCGGTTATGGAAGGAAAATATGAAGCAGGCGAGCCGGCTTCTTGGGGCATTGTGTTAAAAGAAACAGACAGAGTCATCGGGACTTGTGGATTTGAGGCATATTCTGAGGTGGATGATTGTGCCGCTATCGGCTATGTCATTGCGCCGGAATATTGGGGCAAAGGGCTTATGAGCAAAGTGGTGGCGGAAGTGATACACTTTGGGTTTGAAGTGATTGGGTTAAATAGAATTGAAGCTACTTGCGATGTGGACAATATAGGCTCAGCGAAAGTTATGGAAAAAAATGGAATGAAGTTTGAAGGCATACTTAGAGAATATAGAAAAATACGCGGGGTCTATCGGGATACAAAATATTATTCTATTTTGAAAAGAGAATATATGAAAACAAATATTACTAAAAAGGAAACTATATAATGTTTATTCCAACGACAAAACAAGAACTCGAAAAAGCTGGCTGGAATGAGCTGGATGTTATTCTTGTCTCGGGAGATGCGTATATTGATTCTCCTTTTACTGGAGTCGCGGTCATAGGGCAGGTCCTTATGGCAAAAGGGTACAAAGTAGGAATCATTGCCCAACCCGCTATGGACTCTGCTGTGGATATCACGCGGCTCGGCGCCCCACGACTTTTTTGGGGAGTCAGTTCTGGGAGCGTAGATTCTATGATTTCAAATTTTACTCCTGTAAAAAAACGCAGGAAAAGCGATGACTTTACTCCTGGGGGAATAAATAATAAAAGACCAGACAGGGCAGTTATAAGCTATTCCAATCTTATACGACAATATTTTAAAAATACTAAACCTATTGTCATAGGTGGGATTGAAGCCAGTTTGAGAAGGGTCGCGCACTTTGATTATCAGACAGAAAGCATACGCAAGTCAATTTTGTTTGATGCGAAAGCTGACTATCTGGTGTATGGAATGGGAGAAAAAGCAGTGGTGGAAATAGCGCAAGCGCTGGAAAAAAATAATAGCGCAGAAAATGTAAGAGGCGTGTGCTATATTTCCAAAGAAATAAAACAAGGGTATCTCGAACTGCCGTCTTTTGAAGAGACACAAAAAGATAAAAATAAATTTGAAGAAATGTTTAAGGTTTTTTACAAAAACAACGAGCCACATACGGCAAAAGGGTTAGTCCAAAAACAGGACACCCGCTACTTGATTCAAAACCCTCCGGCGCTTTATCCCTCAACTGCGGAACTGGATTATTATTATTCCTTGCCGTATGAAAGAGATGCGGCGCCTTTTTACAAAAGCATGGGGGAAATAAAAGCCCTTGAGACAATCCGCTTTTCTATTACCACGCACCGAGGTTGTTATGGCGAATGTAATTTTTGTGCGATTACAGTCCATCAGGGGAGGGAAATAATAAATAGGAGCGAGGACTCTATCGTAAAAGAAGGAGAAAAGATTGCGACGCTCCCAGGCTTCAAAGGTTATATTATGGATGTGGGTGGTCCGACAGCAAATATGTACGGCACTGCTTGTGGCCTTAAGGAAAAGAAAGGCGTGTGCATAAATAAAAAATGTCTTTCGGGAAAAGTGTGTGAGAGCCTGAAGGTCACTCATAAAAGACAAGTTGAACTATTGAGAAGGCTCAGAAAAATAAAAGGCGTAAAAAAAGTTTTCGTTGCATCTGGGATAAGATATGATCTTATTTTTCGGGATGAAGAGTTTGGAATGGAGTATATGGAAGAAATCACGGAGCATCATGTCTCGGGGCAGTTGAAAATAGCGCCAGAGCACACAGAAGGAAAAGTGCTTTCACTTATGAGTAAGCCCGGAAGCGAATATTTAGTTAAATTTAAAAGCGAGTTTGACCGGTTGAGCAGGAAAATAGGGAAGAAACAATTTCTGACATATTATTTTATTGCCGCCCATCCGGGCTGTTCGGAAACTGAAATGCTAAAAATGAAAACTTTTGTTAAGACAGTACTGAAAATCAGTCCCGAACAGGTGCAGATTTTCACACCATCGCCGTCCACTTATTCTACTTTAATGTATTATACTGAAAAAAACCCCTTTGACGGGTCGCATATTTTTGTGGAAAAAGAAACGGGAAAGAAAGAAAAACAAAAGAAAATCATTACTGATTAAGGACAGAGTGCCTTTTTCAAAATTAGTTTGACTTTTTTTTTCTATTATGTTAATTTTAGTAATGTTTTAAAGTGTTTTGTAGGATAATTCATTATTTTGAGGTGTGTAAATGAAAAAAGTATTGATTGCGGCATCGTTTATATTAGCGTTTTCTCTCCCTGTTTTTGCTGGAATGTCAAATATTGTTATTGACGAAACAGTGCTTGAACCGAAAGACCCAATTTTGGCTACGGTTTTGGCATTGGGACCAGGCCTTTTAGTACACGGGTGGGGGCATTTTTATGCTGAAGATTACAGAATGGGATTCACGCTTTTTGGAGTGGAAGTAGGGTCACTGGTAGGTATAACTATCGGAGGTTTTGAATACGCAAATCCGAATGGTTTTACTAGTGTTGCCGGAGACTATGATCAAGTAAAAAGAGCTGGTGCAATAACGATAGCGACAAGCGTTCTTTTTTTTGTTGCCACTTGGTTTGTGGATATTGCCAGAGCGGGAAGTGCGGCGGAACAGTTTAATTTAGAACACGGGCTTGAATTTAAAATGAACCAAGAAAGCATGAACGATAAAAGTTATATCTTG